>NZ_JBEXUP010000006.1:0-144856 GCF_040614375.1 Nonomuraea sp. NPDC005983 | reverse complement strand
GGAACCGGGTCACGCGGGCGCCGACCGCCGCCACCACGCCGGCGACGTCACGGCCGCGCACCGCCACCTTGGGCCTGCGCAGGCCGTACCCCATGGCGCGCATGAGGTACGGCCGGCCGGTCATGAGGACCCACACGCCCGGATCCACGCCTGCGGCACGCACCTGGACGAGCACCTCGTCGTCACCGGCCGAGGGCTGCTCGACGTCCCGCAGCTCGAGCACGTCGGCCGGGCCGTACACGTCCTGAACGATCGCCTTCATGTCGTCTCCCCGGTGGAGTCGGGATACTGGAACACGTCGTCGAGCGGAACGCCGAACACCCGGGCGATCCGGAAGGCCATCTCCAGCGACGGCGAGTACCGGCCCTGCTCGATGGCGATGACGGTCTGCCTGGTCACGCCGATGCGCTCGGCGAGCTCGGCCTGCGTCATCTCGTGGTGCGCGAAGCGCAGCGCACGGATGCGGTTCGTGACACGCGTCGGCTTCACCACTGCGGAAGGCTCCTGCGGTAGACGACGATCTTCGTGATCGAGCCGACGACCGCCGACAGGACGAAGCAGAGGTAGATCACGTTGGCGATCCAGAACCGGTCCCACCCGGCCATCGCCATGAGCATCGCCGCGACCGCGCCGATGACGACGAACGACTGACCCGTGTACTCGCCGAGCCGCCCGATCTCCCTGTCGCGCACGTCCTTGACGCGGGACGCCCTCGGGTTCACGACACCGATCCCGATCTCGGCCACGATCGCCGCGCCGATGGCCGCGCCGACGGTCCACAGCAGGGTGGCGGCGTAGGGCACCTCAGGCAGCGGGCGTCCGCTCGCGCGGCTCACCACGATGGCCGCGTACGCGGCGTACGCGGCCACGGAGACGACCAGCATGATCCACGCACGTTTCTCTTCGTGTGTCATGGCCAGCCCTTCGATGTACAGAATTCTTGACATCGCGAACGTAGCAAGACTTTGACATCGTGTCTATAATCTTTTACATCGAGGGTCGCAACGCGGGTGGAGGCGCGTTGCTTCTCACGGCGCAGTGAGTGGTTCGGCCTGGTAGGCACGGTGAAGCAACCGCACGAAGGACGGCGCCTCAGGCAGGAGCACGGAGCCGATCCGGTGTACGGCCACACCCGGCGTCCATGAGTTCATGACCACGGCCCCGGCCAGGGCCGGCAGGTCGGCGAGCGTGATCTCCTGGGCGCGCTGGGGGACGCCGAGGCGATCCAGCTGCCGGCGGACGACGGCCATCGTGGTTCCGGTCAGGATGTCGGCCACGGGCCACACCACGGCGTCGCCGTCCCAGAAGGCCAGATTCCAGATCGAGCCCTCGCTGAGGCGGCCGCGTCGATCGACGAAGGCGGCGTCGTCGTAGCCTTGCCCAACGGCCTGACGGAGAAAGTAGGTCTTGGTCACCTCGCCGACATGCTTCACAGCAGGGAGGACGCGTTCGTGCTCAACCGTCGCCAGCGTCAGCGGGCCCACCGGGCCGGATGCGGCCGGTCCGGTACGAACCAGCACCTCGGGCTCCACATCGGCCCCGGCCACGGTGAACTCGCCCGCCGGCGAGTACACCGTGGCCGTCAGCGAGACGTCGGCCGAGCCGGCCTGCAGCGCCGCCCGCAGGTGGGAGCGCACTCGATCGTCGGGCAATGCCTGACCGAACAACTCCACCGAGGCGTGCCGCAGCCGTTCCAGATGAAGGTCCAGGCCCCGGACCCGGCCCCCGCGCACCTGCATGGCAGTGAAGTGGGCGTAGCCCGCGAAGGCGAGCGGCGCCAACTCCTCGGCGGTCACGGGCCGCCCGTTACGTTGAACGGCAAGCGAGGCAGCAACAGTGCTCATCGACGTCTTCCCTCAGATCGTGGTCATGCGCCCCGCCGGCTTCTCGGTCGGGGTGCGGGGAGATGAGCCTGCCGCAGCCAAGCCGGGTCACCCAGACCCCTGCTCTACGTACGACGAGTGGTCCTACTACTACCAGGGACAGCCTTATTTGCCCGCCTATGCGTACGATCAGGTTCTATGAGTGATATGGGGGGTCGGTCTGGTGTGGGAGAGGTGGCGGACACCGATCGTGAGCGGCCGATCGATCCGCGTGCCGAGATCGGCGAGTTCCTGCGCAGCCGCCGGGCACGGCTGAGGCCGGAGGACGTCGGGCTGCCGCTCTTCAGCCGGCACCGGCGGGTGCCGGGGCTGCGCCGCGAGGAACTGGCCCAGCTCGCCGGCGTGTCCGTCGCCTACCTCACCCGGCTCGAGCAGGGCAGGGGCAACAACGTGTCGGCCGAGGTGCTGGACGCGATCGCGCGTGCGCTGCGGCTCACGGACACCGAGCACGCGTACCTCACGCATCTGATCAGGTGCCAGGACCGCAGGAGGTATTCGCCACCGCGCCAGCAGCAGGCGCGCACCGCGCTCCGGCAGATGCTGTCCTCCTTGGAGGGGGTGCCCGCGTACGTGACGGGGCCGCGCTCGGACATCCTGGCCTGGAACCCGATGGCGGCGGCCCTGTTCGGCGACTGGGATCAGCTGCCGTCCCAGGAGCGCAACTGGGCGCGGCTGGTGTTCCTGCAGCCCGGCTATCGGCGGCTGTTCGTGGACTGGGAGTCGAAGGCGGCCGACGTCGTCGCCGCTCTGCGCCTGTACGCCGGCTGCTATCCCGACGATCCGCAGCTGCTGACGCTCGTGGGCGAGCTGTCGGTGAAAAGCGAGCAGTTCCGCTATCTGTGGGCCAAGCACGACGTCAAGGAGAACAACCATGGCGCCCAGCGCCTGCGTCATCCGCTGGTGGGCGACCTCCCCCTCTCCTTCAAGTCGTTCCGGCTGCCCGACGACCCTGAGCAGTCCCTGACCGTCTACCACGCCCAGCCGGGCTCCGCCGCGGCAGAGAACCTGCGACTGCTGGCCAGCTGGGGCTCGGACGCCACCACCGCGGAAGCACCTCTACAGCGCCCTTGAGGCGGGGCGAGCTCGCGACCGTCAGCGCGGCAAATGGCGCTCGAGGTACCCCCTCAACGCGGCGCGCGTCACGCCGTGTCAGCAGGAAGGCCGCCGGCCGGCAGCGGTGGGAAGATCGAATGTTAGCGGGGGGAGAATTCAGGGCGTAGACCCTTGGCGCGTACCTCGCTGGCCGGTGGTGAGGCAACGAACGGCTCGGCCTCCACCAGGTGCTGGCGGAACCACTCGGCCGCGATGCCCATCGCCTGGCCGAGGCCGGGCTCTACCGACAGGCCGCGCTCGTCGTAGGGCAGGATCTCCAGGCGTTTCGGTTCGCGTGCCCGTTCGTAGGCGTCCAGGACCTCGTCGATGTCGTGGGTGAGGTCCTCCCGGCCAGTGACCATGAGGAGTGGCCGGGGTGCGACACGCTCGAGGAACACCTCCGGAGCCCACAGCAGTACCTGGGCCAGCGACTCGGCCTCCACCTCGTCGTCGAAGGTCGGGAAGACCTCTTTTGCCAGGGCCAGGTAGTCCACGATGTGCGGGTCGCCAGTGCCGAGCAGCGGCATGCGCATCCCAGTGCCGGTCTCGTACCGCTGCCGCAGATCCTGGTCGACGACGTCGAGCATGGCCTGGACGCCGGCCCGGCCTCGGGCCTTTTCCATGGCCCGCCAGCCGTTGAACATGCTGGGGTTCTGGCAGGCCACGCACCGGACACGGCGGTCGATCGCGGTGGCCTGGATCGCCACGGTGGCGCCCAGGCTGTGCCCCCACAGCCCGATCCTGCCTCCGTCGACCTCGGGGCGGCTTTGCAGGTAGGTGACGGAGTTGCGGACGTCGTCGACGTATCGGTGCGGAAAGACCTGGCGGCGCGGACGACCCTCGCTGGCGCCGATGGTGCGGTAGTCGATGGCGAGGACGGCGAAGCCGGCCCGCGCCAGGTAGGCGGCGCCGGGTGCCAGCGCTTCCTTGACCATGTGAACGCTGTGCCCCATCACCACGCCGGGCACCGGACCGTCGGCGTCGGAGGGCAGGTAGAGGTCGGCGGCGCAGCGGACGTCGCCGCTGCGGAACGTGATGTGCTCGATCGTCATCGTGTCACTTCCGTGGGGAGAGCAGGTGGGGTCCAGTTCCAGAGCCGGGCGCTCTTGCGGCGGGCCACGCCGGAGGAGGCCAGGCGGGTCATCGCGGTCATGAGCCGATACGTGGCCGCGCTGGTGGACAGGCTGAGCTTGGGGTCGGCCCTGGCCATCCGCTGCACCTGCTGGGTGCGGGGGCGGCGTACCTGGTCGTAGCGGTTGAGAACGTGCGGGACGGGGGCGCGGCCGGCGGCTTCGGCGGCCAGTACGACGGCGTCCTCCAGCGCCTGGCAGGCACCTTGGGCCAGGAAGGGGGTCATCGCGTGGGCCGCGTCGCCGAGCAGCGCGATGCGCCCCTTGGCGTAGGAGGGCAGCGGGTCCAGGTCGTAGATGTCGTGGCGCAGCACCGTTTCGGGCGGCGTGGCGGCCAGCAGGGCCGGGATCGGCTCGTGCCAGCCATGCGTCCTGGCCGCCACTTCGCCGAGGTCGTCGGCGAAGTGCGCGCCCGGCTCCTCCTGGCGGACGGTGAGGAACCAGAACACCCGCTCATCGGTCAGCGGATGCGCGCCGAACCGTGCGCCGCGGGCCCAGGTCTGGAACCCGCTCACCGGCCAGACCGAACCCGGCGCGCTCACCCCGCGCCAGCACAGGATGCGCTGGAACACCGGTTGGGGGGCATCCGGCCACACGCGGCGGCGCACCGTGCTGTGGATGCCGTCCGCCCCGACCAGCAGGTCCGCCCGCATCTGACGGCCGTCGCCGCAGGTGACCGTGACGCCGTCGTCGTCCTGGCGGACGCCGGTGACCTCCGCGCCAGTACGGACCCCATCGGCCGGCACCTGCCGGGCCAGCACGCGCTGCAGGTCGGCGCGGTGATTGGCGAGCAGTGGCGGGTCGTCGCCCGGCTGGAACCGAATGAGGTACTCCCCGCCGGGCAGGCGCATCGTGGCGCCCGCCTCGGTGGGCACCGAGCACGCCCGAAACTCCGTACCGACCCCCAGGGCGTCGGCCGCGCGCAACGCGTTCGGCGCGAACGACCAGCCGGCGCCGGCCTCCCGCAACTGCGGGGCCCGCTCCAGCAGGGTCACCGTCCAGCCGGCGCGCTGCAGACCGATGGCCGCGGCCAGCCCGCCGATCCCGGCCCCCACCACGATCGCGGAGCGACCTTGCTCACGCTCCATCGGCCTCTCCCCCCTCGTGCTGCGGCCCTGGCATGCTCGCGAAGGCCTTGTCCATCCAGTCGAAAACGTTGTGCGCCACGCGCAGCCGCCGGGTGCGCGCCGGGTCGGGACCGGCCAGCTCCATGCCCTGCGCGGTGATCTCGCGGAAGGCGGCCAGGCCCGCGACCCTGCGCCGCACCACGCGTTCCCAGGCGTCATCGTCGACCTGGTAGTAGTGGGTCTTCTGCCCGGGCCGGGTGCGGCGGCGCACGAATCCGGCGTCGATGAGCAGCCGCATGCTCGTCGCCAGCGACGCCCGGCTCGCGCCGATCGCCTCGGCGATCTGACCCGCCGACTGCTCGGGCGGATCGCAGATCATCAACCAGGCCAGCACGCGACCGGCGATGGGCGGCACTGCGTACTCGTCCATGCAGAACGCCGCAGCGCGCTCCACCCACTCCAGGGTCCGCTCCTGATCGTCTGTCATCGCACCCACCTACATCTGCGGTTGTCTATAATTTTCAGTATGTACTGAATATTACAGAGACTGCAAGACTTGCCTCGATGTGATGAGGGAAACACCCATTGCGCGCCGGATGCGGTCGCGGGAGACGCCGTGTTCCAGCAGTCAGCCTGACGAGGACGGTGCCGAGCTGGTCGTTCCATACCACCCGCCCGCATAGCTCAGTTGGTGAGAGCGCCGCACTCATAATGCGGAGGTTCCCAGGTTCGAGTCCTGGTGCAGGTACGCGGGGGAGGAGCGGGCTTCGGTTCCTGAGCCGCTACGGCCGGCGCCGACAGGTGTTGATCGAGGGTGGCGAGCCGGGCAGTGGCCTCCGCACTTCGGTGATCCGATAGTCTTTCGTCTGCGACGCGGGGTGGAGCAGTTCGGTAGCTCGCTGGGCTCATAACCCAGAGGTCGTAGGTTCAAATCCTGCCCCCGCTACAAATGTGATGTCTCAGGACATCGGAAACCCTCGAACCTACGGGTTCGGGGGTTTCGTCTTGTTGGGGTTTACCTGAGGCTGGTAGTTGCGGGTGGGGTCGATGGTCAGCTCGCGCAGGAGTTCTCCGGTGACGGCGTTGACGACGCGGACGTGCAGATCGTCGACCAGGAGGATGACGTGGGTTCGGGCGTGGGTTCGCCCGATGCCGATGTGGTGCAGCCGGCCGTCCAGGCGCAGGGTGACCACTCCGGAAGGGTCGATGCGGTCGTGACGTACGCGAGCGTGGGTGTCGGCGTCGCGGCTGCCTGCGACCGTCCCTCGACGACAACGGCGGTGATGACAACTCTGGCCTTGGACACACCGCCCAGGCTCATGATCGCGATGGTTGCCTATGTCCCGAGACACACTCCATTGAAGTTTCCTATGTCTTGCGACATGGGTTTCCTATGTCCTGAACCAGCACACCGCCGGGGGCACCACGTCCGACCAGCAGCAAAGCGCCCTTGACCAGCGGAAACGCCCGTCAAGGGCCTCTTCATGTGTCCGGTGACGTACGGCTGTCGGCGATCGTTTGCGGATGATCCTTCCCAATGCCTTCCTAAGGATGCACGGCCACTAATGCGAACGGAAGGAACGGGCGCGCCGAACGCGGGCCCAGCACGGGTGCGGTCGCGAAAGGTTTCGACGCATAGCCAACGCTTACCGAGCGTGCTTATGTATATGCGTACGGTAGTCGAACGAGAGGGAACCCATGCGCTTGCCACCTCCCCTGCCCCTCGGCCTGACTTTGGGTATCGCCGCGGGCATGCTGGCCCTTGCCCCCGCCGCCCAGGCCGCCACGGCCACGGCCACGGCCGACGAGCCCACCTACACCTGCCAGACCGATACCCCAGGAAACCCCGGCCTCCCGATCATGATCCACGCCATCGGCTGCCAGGCCTCCAACGGCGCCCCCACCACCGGCACGAGCGGACCGGTCAAGCTGGTCATCAACCAGCCGCGCTACCACCCGCCTACCTGGACGTGCCGACAGGCTCGAACGTTCGGCCCCGCCAACGCCATGGAAGTCATGGCCATGGATTGCCGGCCCTAGACGGTCCACCAACGCCGCCCCGGGCCACACCCGGGGCGGCAGCACGGCATCAGATCCGCCGAGCCAAGCATCAGATTGATCTCCGATTGCATCAGGTTCGGTAAGTCGCCATCAGGTCGGCTGAGCCAGGACAACGACGCCGGGCGAGACCCCACGGCTGCTACTCACCAGTAACGGCACAGTGCGCCCATTCTGTCGCATTACCGGTCGGCAGCTTGCGATGCGACCAACGCACTGACCTGCGGAAACGTCCTTCGGAGTGCGGTGGATCGATAACGTACGCTAAGCCCCGCTCGCCCAGCTCAGCGCTGGTGCGTGATCGGCTTCAGATGGGGTGCGCTGGCGTACGTTTCCGCCTATCGGACAGGCAGGGTTGACCTGCGGGAACGGGCCTAACGTACGTTTTCGTTCCGCTGCACTTCGACCCCCGCCACCGCGGCCGGCCGGGATTGGGAGAGCGAGCCGATGCCGCCGGACGCGCCGCACTTGCCCGCCCTGGCCACCTCACCCGTCTCGGTGGCTGCTGAGCAACTGGTCACGTTCCCCGGCGTCGACGGCCGCGATGTCCGGGCTGGGCGCTGCGGTGCTGCGGTGCTGCGGTGCTGCTGGACGTGGCCACGGTCGTCGAGACCAACGCCACCGGCCGCTGGCAGGACCTGCTGCAGGTGCTGCAGTGATCGCCCACGCCCGACCAGGCGAACTCGCCCAGCACGCCCGGTGTGACTTAGCGCTTCAGTTGGCGGGAATCGCCACATCGCTGCCGCGGTGAAGGCGCAATGCCAGGCCAGGCGCCACCGTACTCTTGCTGGTCACGTGACCATGGCAAGCTCGTAGGCCGAGATGGGACGGAAAGTGGACAGCGCTGCCACCAGGTCAGCCTCAGCGATACTCGAACCGTTGAGCATGACCAGCGCATCGCCCGACCTGGCGAAGACGGTGACCCAGGAGGACCCGGCACCGGTCCGGACCCATCGGTCTCCCGGGAGCGATTTGCATCGCAGCGGAACTCCATAGTTCTCGGTGACCGCCAGGCAGGAATCCCGCGGGTTTCCAGCCGCGGCGGGCCAGACCGTGACCTGGATCTCGGAGAATCCTCGATTCGGCGTGGCGTCCCGCCAGTACTCCAGCCAGGTGGACGGTTCCGGCTCCCGCTGCCCGGCGGCGTTGAGATCCACGTGAACCAGCCGGTAACCCTGGATCGCTGGAGCGATCAGCGGCACGCCGGACCTCTCGAAGCTGCGGACTTCAAACCAGGCCAGGATCTGCGGCTTGTACTGCACCGCGCCCCAGGATCCGAGGGGCACGGCTACGGCCAGGGCTACCGCCCACCAGCGAAGGGGCGACATGAACGACCACGCCGACAGGGCGAAGCCGACCACACCACCGACCACGTAGACAGGAGCGACAAGGGCCGGTAGAGGGCCGAATAGCTCCGGCTCCGGCACCGGCACCAGCACCGCGAGAGCACCAATGAGCAACCAAGCCGCAGAGCCCCCGACCAGCCCGGCCACGCCCCAGCGCGGCAGCCCGGCCAGCCGCGCGCCCACCGTGCCCAGGATTATCGCCAGGAGGAACATGGCCAGCGGGAGAACGGTCCCGTCGAGCTCTTCCCCCTGCATGTCCGCCCAGATGATGGCCGTGGGGATGCCCGTCACCAACCCGATGAGGGCTGCACGCCCCAGGACAGCGTTGGTCGATAAACCCTGCATGTCCCTATTGTCGCCGCTGACCATGCCAGAACGAGTCCGAACGTGACGCCTACGGGTACGACTGCAAACTGCTGACCTGCGCAAACGGCCATGGGCCGAATGTCCGTAGACATCGTGACGTCGCCCGTCAGGACGACAACCACCCGGCTCGCTACGGTGGCGCGGTGAGTGCCATCCACCAGCTCAAGGTCACCTTGCGCGACGTCCGCCCGCCGGTCTGGCGGCGCATCCACGTCCCGTCCACGGCGGACCCGCTGGACCTGCACAACGTCATCCAGATCGCGATGGGCTGGCAGAACTATCACCTGCACCTGTTCGCCAAGGACTGGACCGAGTACGGCGACCACGCCACCAGCGAGTACGGCGTCACCCTGGCCGGCCTGCCGTCCCGGCCGGGTGAGCGGCTGGCCTACCGCTGCGACTTCGGCGACATGTGGGACCACGACCTGATCGTGGAGAAGGTCCACCAGGCCGCGCCGAACGCGCGCTACCCGCGCTGCAGCGCCGGCGGCCGTGCCTGCCCGCCCGAAGACAGCGGCGGCCCCGAGGGGTTCACCCGAGCTGCTGCGCGCGCTGTGGCAAAAGAAGTGCTGGAAGTACCGCCAGGCGCGCGACGTGCTGGGGCCGGCCGCTGGGACGGCGCGGCCTGGGACCGCCAGGAGGTCAATGACCAGCTCGCCGAACTCGGCAAGCAGTTGGGCGAAGCGCGCGGCTGAGCACGCTGCGGAGAAGGCACGCTGCGGAGAAGGCCTTCAAGGACGAAGAGGCCGGCGCCATGTCGACGGCCGCCGACGCCCCGATCGCCCCGCCCGAGAGCCGTCCCGGAAACGGTCATTTGTGAGAGGCCCCTGTGCAAGTGTGAGGGATGCTCACCTTCGGCACGTTGCGTGATCGGGCTCACGGGCGGCCCGGTGGCTGGCGGATTTCGCGCAGTTCCATCGCTGCGGGAGGTGGGAGAGAGCCAGGGCGCTCTGCCTGGAAAGCCTGGAAGAGATAGGCGAGCAGGCGCCGGGAGGCAGCGAGGGCGGTTTCTCGCGGTTGTCCGGCGAGGCCGCTGTTGGCCAGGAGCAGGAGGGTGATATCGGCGGGGTCGAAGTCGTCGCGCAGCTGTCCGGTCTCGCGGGCACGCTGGACCAGCCGCGCCAGCCCCTCTTCGGCGCAGTCGCGTTCGTGATCGTGATCAAGGGCATCGGGGAACTGATCCAGGAATACGGAGGCGAAGCCGCGGTCGGTCACCTGTGTGGTGCACACCTTCTCCAGGAGTGTGTACAGGCCGTGCCCGGGATCAGGGTCAGTAAGAGCCTCGTCGAAGGCTGCCGCGCACAGGGCGAGTTGCTCGGCAAAGGCAGCGGTGACAAGCGCAGTGCGGGTGGGGAAGCGGCGGTAGAGGGTGGCCACGCCGACGCCGGCGCGGCGGGCGACGGCGCTTATAGGGGCGTCAATGCCCTGGGCCGCGAACACCTCGCGCGCAGCTTCAAGGATGCGTTCCCGGTTGCGCCGGGCATCGGCGCGCAGGCCCGCCGGGTCCGCATCGCCGGGCACATCGCCGACGTGCCCGGACGGCTTGTGAGATGGCTGAGCAGGCAATGTCTCTCACTTCAAGCTAACCGGACGATGTCATCCACTTACAGGTTTAGCGTGAGCGTACCAGCGGGCGCACACAGCGCCTCCGCAGCTCCGAAACGCGACACAGGACGAGATGATGAGCGACATGCGCGCAGCCCTCTTCGACCGATACGGCCCCCCGGAGGTCCTCTACGTGGGCAAGCGGCCGACGCCGACCCCCACGCCCGACGAGGTGCTGGTGCGGGTGCACGTCGCCAGCGTCAACGGTGGCGAGCTGCTCGATCGGGCCGGGAAAATGCGCCTGGTAACCGGCCGTACCTTCCCCAAGACGAGCGGAATCGACTTCGCCGGGGAGGTCGCCGAAGTCGGTTCGTCGGTCACCGCAGTACGTAAAGGGGACCGGGTGTGGGGGCTGCTGGGGCGCAAGACGGGCAGCATGGCCGAGTACGTCGCCGTACGCCCCCGCCAGATCGCCCCCGCTCCGGAGAACCTCACCCCGGTGCAGGCCATCTCACTGCTCGCCGGCGGGGCCACGGCGGTGACCGCCCTGCGCGAGAAGGCCGTCATCAAACCCGGTGAGCGACTCCTAGTGCGCGGGGGTAGCGGAGGCGTGGGCAGCGTCGCGGTGCAGATCGGCAAGCTCTTCGGTGCCCACGTCGTCGCTCTCGCGGGCGCGAGAAACCTCGACTTCGTCCGCGGCCTGGGCACCGACGAAGCACTCGACTACCGTACGACTCGCCTCTCCGAGCTGGGCCGTTTCGACGTCATCGTCGACACCGCCGGAACACAGCAGTCCCGCTTCCGCCGCCTGCTGGCACCCGGCGGGCGCATGGTCGCCATCACCCCCGACTTCAACAGGCTTCTCCCCAGCCTCGCCACCATCCTCGCCTCGACCGTCCACGGGAGCAGACGCATACGCGTCTTCAGCGGCAACCCCGACACCGAGCTGCTGACCGAGATCACCCGTTACGCGGAGCACGGCGACATCGTCCCCGTCGTGGACACCGTCCACCCTCTCGACCGGATCGCCGACGCCCACCGGGCCCTGGAAGCCGGTGGCGTCCGCGGCAAGCACATCATCCAGATCATCACGTGAGGGGGCGAACACCGCCGCGGCCCCAACTTCTCTACGTCGGCGGCGGGGGCCGCGGCCGACGGGCCCCACCCCGCAGCCGCACGGCCTGACTTCGGCTCAGCCCTCCATGGCGTGCGCGTCATGAAGTTCGGCGGCGTCCGGGTCGCGCAGGGGCCGCAGGGCCACGTCCGGCTGGGAGGAAGGCGAGCTTGGTGTTGGCCAGCTGCACCAGGTGGAAGTGGTCGACGACGATGACGGCGTGGGGCAATGCGGTACGGATCGCCGACCGGAACACGGTGCACATGTCGATCGCCACGTGCGTGACGGCGTTTCTCCACTCAGCGGGGCGGGCGGTCAGCCACGTGGCGACCACCGTCGAGACGCGGCCCTCGACCTGACCGAGCAGCCCTTGACCGCCCGAAAGGTCGGTGAACCCGACGTGCCATCGGTCCGCGACAAGCCGAAATTTCCCGGTGACCAGGTCGAGTACCCAGCGGGGACGGCCCCGGCGGATCTCATCGATCCCGATCACCTCCGTCGGCTTGGGCTGCTCAGGAAGCACCTGTGCGGCGTAGGCGCGCATCTCGCGCATCGCCACCGGCCAGGACACGCGATGGTCGCGAGCGGCCTGGGCCACCGTACGCCCGCCATCGGCCACCGCCCGCCCGCATGCGCGGCGCAGCCGGGCCGTCGTCCGCATCCCGGCACTGACCTCCTCCGCCGAGTCCGCCAAGGTATGCGCCGAACTCGGCGTGCGTCAGTCGATGGGCGCCGCGGCACCTCCGACAACAGCGCCGCGGAGGCCTTCAACACCACCCTCAAACGCGAGCCCCTCCAGGGCGCCAAGCGCTGGTCCCCAGTGCGTGAGGCCCGCCTGGCGGTCTTCACATGGATCACCCGCTACAACCCTCGCATAAGGCATTCCACCCTCGATTACCTCAGCCCGATCGACTACGAGCAGACCACCGAAAGAGTGCTGCTCGCCGCATGACAGCCGGTGTCCACACTTCAGGGCGAACCCCCACCGGCCTGATGCCAGTCGCAGGCCGCAGGTGTACTGGACGATCAGGAGTAGTCGTCTTCGTCGTACTGCTCCAGGTGGAGTAGGGTGCGGATCTTTCCCACCGCCGGTTTCCCGTCGTGGCGGGCGGCGTTCAGCACCTCCTGGATGAGCGCGTCGCGCGCACGGGCACGCGCGGCCAGGAGCCAGTGCCGTTGCGCCTTGAGCGATTCGGCCTTGAGCTGCCCCACCAGCCCGCGCAGCGCCCTGGGCCAGACGGTGTCGGTCAAATGCCGGACCTGCGTCCCGTTCGCGGTGGCGACCTGCGCTGCTCGGCGGCGTAGCACCGCGACAGGCTGGCCACCGTTGATCGCCTGCTCGAGTCGCTCGAGCGCGATGTTGTACGGCCGCACGATGCCCAGATACCGTCGGGCCGCCTGATCGACGGTCAGCGGCACCGGGCTCGGCGTCGCCCGCGGCGAAGGAGTTACGGTCTCAACGCGCGGCTCGGGGCTCGCGGCCGTGGACGAAGGGAGCGCGAGCGCGACCGGCGGTGCCGCGTCGACGGGGTCGCTCGAGCACCCGGCGACCATGGTGGCGATCACCAGTATTCCTGCAAGGATGCGCACAAGTCCGCAATTGATCCACTCAGCCGTCGGCATGTCAAGATGCTGAACCGCCCGCCGGGAGCCATGCGGCTGCGGATGGGATCGCCCTCGCTGGCATGATGCGGGAATGGGCGATCTGCTTGTGGTTCCGGAACTCCTGCTGGCTAGAGGTTCGTGCTAGGCATCGATCGGGAGGGGAAGCTCAGGCTGGCAGAAGCGGCCGGGCGGGCAGGAGTGCGGCTTTGTGAACGTCCTCTTCTGCCGAGACGAGGGCATCCGCGGCCCGTCATCGCCGTCGGCTAGCCTCTCGCGGCATGACTGCCATCTCCCGCGTGATGACCCGGTTCACGGACGGGCTTGTCCACGCCTATGACTTCTCGAGCAGCCCGGTGGAGTCGGCTGCGGCGCCGGTTGCCGTATTTCCCATCGTCGAGGCCGTCGAACTGGAGAGCCACGCGGTGGCGCCGAACCTGCGGCGTGCGGTGTATGCGACGGCCGACGAGATGGTGTGCCTCGACCGCGAAGGCAAGGCGCTGTGGCGGCTCGGCTTCGGCCCTGGAGCGGAGGAACCGTACAACGCTGTAGCGAGCTGTGAGTTTTCGCTAGACGGGACGGTGGTGTGGGTCTACCGGCCCGACGCGATGTCAGGACGCGGCGACGGCCTGGATCATTGGCTCGCTGTCGACGCCGAAACTGGGGACGTGGTCGCGCAGGCCGAGTTGGACTGCGCCGGACACGGTGGGCACCAGTTCGTTCACCCGGACGGCGCGCACATGCTGCTCGACGTCGGCGAGGGGCAGGACGGTTCGCGGGTGTACCGCGGCCGCCTCGACCAGGACGTCATCGACCTGACCGCCTACCCGTGGACAGACCGCAGTCTCGTGAGTCTCGCTCCGGACGGCCATCACTTCATGACCGTCCACCACGATCAGGAGGACGTCGCCTTCCACGCGTACCCCGACGGTGAGGTGATGATCCGGATTCCGGTGGAGTCGTTCGGCTACGACCCCGACGAAGCATACGTGGAGTGGACAGGTGGCTACCTCGACGCCGACAACGCCATTGTCACGATCGGCGGAGAAACCGAGGACGAACAGGAGTGGTACCGACACCATCTCGTCGACGTACGCACCGGACAGGTACACGGGACGCTCGATGCACAATCCCGCCACGCGTACGACGTCAAACCACTCGGCGACGGCTCGTGGCTCACTACCGATCACGACGACCGATTGTGGCGCCATACCCGATAACCGGCCTACCAGAGGCGCTGATACACCCCTGCAAGGGGATGATCTTTGGCCAGAACCTTCTGAAGCGTACCGAGCGTCTCCAGAACATCCGCACATGCCGCGAGTCGCATGCAACCCCGTACGGCCGAAAACCGTTTGCCTCGCATGACGGGGCTCAGAGAATGTGGTGTCCATGAGGCTCTGACGGACAGCACCCCACTACTCCGAGATGCCACGGCGCCGGCTCGCGCCGTAACGCCGCCCGCCCATTCCCTGTTCAGCGAAGAGAGCGTCTTTGTCTCAGCCACACTCCCGGCAGGAGTTCCCGCTACCGTCCACCCCGGCCATGGGGTCGGCCACCGTCACCGTGTTCGCCTCCCCCACAAGCTGGATCGAGTCCGATGCCGTCGCGCAATGCCATCAGGTGGCCGCCCTCGACGGCATGATGCACGTCGCCGCCATGCCGGACCTGCACCCCGGCAAGGGCGCCCCCATCGGCGCCGCCATGGCGTCGGCCATCTTGTACCCGTTCCTGGTGGGCTCCGACATCGGCTGCGGCATCGCCGTGTTCCCCGTCAAGCTCAAGCGCGCCGTACCCGAGAAGCTCGCCGCCCGCTTCCCCGATCTCGATCGCGCGCTGGACCCTGAACACGATGCCGACGATCCCGCCTGGGCCGTGGTGAAGGGTGGCATACCCGCTGATCACGTCGAGGGCCTCGGGACGGTCGGCCGGGGCAACCACTTCGTCGAGCTGGCGCGCATCGGGACCGTCTTCGAACCGGGCCACGCCAGCCGTCTCGGTCTCGCCGCCGGCGACCTGGTTCTCATCGTCCACAGCGGTTCCCGGGGGCTGGGCGAACGGATCCTGCGGGAGCACACCGCGGTCCACGGCGCGGGCCCTGCCCCTGATCCCGGCACCTACCTGGCGATGCATGACGACGCCGTACGCTGGGGATCGCTCAACCGGCGGCTGCTGGCCGCCCGGGTCGCCCACGCGCTGGGGTTCGAGCCCCCCGAACCGATCCTCGACCAGTGCCACAACCTGGTCGAGCTCCGCGACGGGATCTATCTGCACCGCAAGGGAGCGGCGCCGGGCGACGGCCGCGACGTGCTCATCGCCGGTACGCGAGGCACCCCTTCCTACCTCGTGGCCGCCCACGCCGGGCCAGACGCCGGCCATTCCGTGGCGCACGGCGCGGGCCGCAAGATGTCGCGCGCCGACGCCCTGCGCCGGGGGCGGGCCAAGCACACGGTCGAAGAGCTGCGCCGCACACCGATGGGGTCGCTGGTGGTGTGCGGCGACCGCCAGCTCCTCTTCGAGGAGGCACCGACGGCCTACAAGCGTATCGAGCAAGTGATCGCCGACCTCGTGGCCCACGACCTGGCCACGCCCGTGGCCACCACGATCCCTCTGGTCACCTACAAGACACCCGACCTCGGGTCGGCGCCCCAGCGGGACCACCGGGATCAGCGCCGCAAGCGAGGCCGGCCGTGAGCGTCCACCTGCTCCTGTCGGCCGGGCGCGGCCCGCAGGAGTGCGCCTGGGCACTGGCCCAACTGCTGCACCGCCTGGAAGGCGACGCCACCCGGCAGGACCTGGAAACCCATCGGGCCCACACAGTTCCCGGCGACCGGCCCAGCACCTACCGATCGGTCCTCATCCGAATCGAAGGAGACGACGCCGAGGCGTTCGCCGCCTCGTGGAGCGGAACCCTGTGCTGGCAGGCCCCCAGCCCGTACCGGGCCAACACCGGCCGCAAGAACTGGTACGTCATCGCCCAACCGTGCCAGGTCGACACCCCGCGCACGACGTTCGCGGAAGCAGACGTCGACATCGTCGCCTGCCGCACCGGCGGCCCCGGCGGTCAACATCGCAACAAGGCCAGCACGGCCGTACGGGCGACCCACCGGCCCACGGGCATCGTCATCGTGGTCGACACCGAGCGGCAGTTCAGCCTCAACCGCCGCATCGCCATGCGGCTGCTGCGACAGCGCATCGAACACGGCGACCAGGCGACAGAGCGCGCCGTCACCACCGCCCGCTGGCACATCCACGACGAACTCGTACGCGGCAACCCCACCCGCATCGAACGTCCGGAACCGCCGGCTCAGGACCTGGCCCCGCAGAAGCAGACGCGTCAGCGACGGCGGCAGTCCACCCGGCAGAAGAGGGTGTAGTCGGGGGCTGTCGGTTTTCGAGGTCGCCTGCACAGATTCTTCACGCTCGGCTCCACTCCTGTCCGGGCGCGGCGAGACGTGCGCCGAGGAACGAGCTATGCACCGTCGTTGCCATCGCGCAGGGAATGAATCATGCTCTGCAGGATCCGGAACGCGCCTGACTGCTCGGTCTCGGTCATGCCGGCCAGCATTCTGACCTCGACGGACCGGACCGCTACGGTCGCCTTCTCCAGGCTCCGTCGGCCGCGAGGCGTGAGCCGCGCGGGAAGAACCTTCCCGACGGGCGCCTCCGCAGGCCTGGTCACGTAACCCTCTCGTTCCAGGGCCTGGAGCAGCACGTTCATCGACTGCCGTGTCACGAACGCGCCACGCGCGAGCTCGGAGTTCGACAAGCCCGGCCGTTGAGCCAGCAGCTCGAGGCAGGAGTAGTGCGTCACGCTCATCCCGAGTGGCCGCAGCACCTCCTCCATGGCTGCGCGCAGGGCGCTCGAAGCCTCTTTCAGCAGGTAGCCCAGTGATTTGTCCAGGTCGACGCCGACACCGTTTTGACTCATGTCAGCATTCTGACATACATTGACCCGTGTCAGGAATCTGACACGAAGAGAAGGAGCATCATCATGCCCGCCACCGGCCCCGACTTCATCTCGCTCCAGGTGCGCGACCTCGACGCTTCGCAGGCGTTCTACGAGCAGTACCTCGGCCTCGTCCGCTCGCAGGCCGGGCCTCCGCACGCCGTCGTCTTCGAGACGAAGCCGATCGCGTTCGCACTCCGCGACGTCGTTCCCGGCACCGATCTCGCATCCGTTGCCCAGCCCGGCATCGGTGCCGCGATCTGGCTCCACGCCACCGACGTCCAGGCCATCCACGATGCTCTCGTCGCCGACGGTCACACCATCGTCTCCGCGCCGATTGACGGCCCCTTCGGCCGGACATTCACCTTCGCCGACCTCGACGGCTATCAAGTCACTCTCCACGACCGCGCCTGATAAGCCAAACGCCCCCGAAGACCGCCGGTTGCGCCCGAGGCGCGAGAATCCGGGCGACATTCATTGGCTCTTCGCATTCAACCGCGTAGACCGGTCTGGCGCGTCGGTGCCGGGGGTAGAGGTCGAGGTCTTCCGAGGATGAAAGTTTCTACACCGCTCATCTGGAAGACCTCGACGTGCGTGACGCTTCCTTCTGCCCTGCTGATCTGACGACGTTCTGCCGGCTGGATCACCTCGGCTTGGAAGTGGTCGGCCAACAGCTGCACCCCGACCACGCCGTGTTGCTCTGTCGAGTGGTCGAGCCTGACAACTGGTGCCATTCCTGCGGCTGTCTGGGGGTGCCCCGCGACAGCGTGCTGCGCCGACTGGCGCACGTCCCGCTCGGCTGGCGGGCAACGATCCTGCACGTCCGCATCCGCCGCTACCGCTGTTCGGGCTGCGGGCAGGCCTGGCGTCAAGACACGACCGCGGCCGCCGCGCCGAGGGCGAAACTGTCGACGCAAGCGGTGATGTGGGCGTTGAAGAGTGTCGTCATCGACCGAATGTCGATCGCCCGGATCGCCGCCGGGCTCGGTCAAAGTAGCGCCTAGCCTGGATCCATCAGCCGAAATCCGCGCCGATGAACCCGGTGCTCCAGCGCATACCGCCAGCCATGTGGGTGAGGTACCGGGGATCGCTGAACGTCGCGGTGAACCCGACGAATGGGAGCTGATCGACCGGGAGGTCGAAGTCGGTCAGCTCCATGATCCGGTCCTCGACCGGATACCCGTCCGGGTCGCCATCGTCCTCGTCCGGTTCCGGGACGTTGTGCGGACCGTCCATCGCGTACTGGGTGATGATTGCGGCGGTGCGCTCCCCGAACGCCGCCTGGTCCGGCACAGTCCCGGCGGTGCCGCCCCCGCCCGCGACCCCGGTCAGGCTGCCGCTCAGCCGGACACCGGACTGCCGCTCGATGACGCGGCGGTGCTCGTTGAAGTCGCTCCGCAGGAGCGCATACTCCGCCGCACTAATCGGGACCTGCTTGCCCATCAGCATCGACCACAAGGCCGCGAACTCGTCCCGCAATTCCATTCCCGCCGCGATCGCGCTAGCCTCATCGTCGCTGACGTGCCAGCGTTCGCCGTTCAGGTGCGGCAAGCCGCTCTTCATCCGCTCCCACGCATCCACGGCGAGCTGCACTGGAAAGATCGGCTCGTGTGGGATGTGGCACACCTCGAAACTGATGAAATGGGCTCGACCACGCAGGGTTGCCCCGTCCTTGGCGTCGATGGACACGGTCAGCCAGTCAGACATTTCGGTGATTGTAGTGATCAGCTAGCTGGCCCGATAGACCCACACGTCCGCCACCCGCGACGGCGATCGAGGAAGGCCGGAGACTGACCCGACCCCTGGGCCGAGCGGGGTGGGTCCAATTCTCACTGGGACCAATCCCCGGTGATCAAGGGCCGAGACTCGTTCCTAAGTGGGGCCAGAAGTAACCCATGTAGTCACTGCACGACTGAACCCCCCGGTCCGCGGGCCCGGGGGTTCCACCAATCCTCCTGCGCGGCCCGCTTCTGCCGTACTCCGGTGGCACCCCAGCAGGGCCAGAATCAGGGGGAGCAGAAGATCAAATAATTAGCTCGGGCGTCTGCAAACGGGACTTTTCGTTCCGATGCTCGTCATGCCCCGTGAGCTCGCGGGCGGCATGGCGCAGGCTTGGCCGCCCACGAGCGTCGTCCAGGAGGCGGGCGGCCGCGGCTCGCGGCCTGTCCCGGCTACCCCTCGGCGCCGTCGGCGAGCGGTTCGAGGACGAAGACCGGGATCTGGCGATCGGTCTTGAGCTGGTACTCGGCATAGTCCGGGTACGCCGCCACCGCCCGCCGCCACCAGGCGTCCTTCTCCTCCCCTGACACCTCGCGCGCCCGGTAGACCCCGGTCGCCGTGCCGTCCTGGAGCTCGACGACCGGCTCCGCGACCACGCTGGCGTACCACTGGGGGTTGACCGGCGCGCCGCCCAGGGACGCGACGGCCGCATAGCTTCCCTCGTGCTCGACCCGCATCACCGGCGTCCTGCGGATCTTGCCGGTCTTGGCACCCCGGTAGGTCATCAGCACGACGGGCAGGTCCTTGATCGTGATGCCGTCGGTCGTGCCGGTGCGCATGATCTGCTCGACGTGCTCGCGGACCCACGCCGACGCGCTGGGCTCGTACTCGCCGGTCAACGCCTGCCCGGCCCGCGCCGGGGCGTGCCGCCGGCCGGGCCGGTTGTCCACGTTGTCGGTCAGGGCGTTGATGACGGCGGGCAGCCCGGCGACCGTCTCGGCCGGCAGGCCGGCCACGGTCTCCTCGGCCAGGTCGCGCCAGAGCCGCTTGACCTGCTCGGCCAGCTCCCTGCCGCTGTCGGTGAGCTCGACCACGCTGGCCCGCTTGTCGGACGGGGCGGGCGTGCGGCGGATGTGGCCGGATGCCTCCAGCTTGCGGGTCATGAGCGTGACACTGGGGGGCTCGCAGCCGAGCGCCTCGCTGAGCTGCGCCTGGATCCTGGGGCCGGTCCGGGCGAGTTCGAGCAGGAGCGCCTCCTGCCCGGGGTGCAGGCCGAGCGGGGCCAGCAGGGTGGCGGCCCTGGCCCGGTGGCGCAGGCTCAGCAGTCGGATCGCCTGGTTGATGGCATCGGCTTGCTCGAAGTTCATGATCGCTCCTTGACGAGATTGATTATCTGCATAATAGTTATCCGCGTAACCAAATCCTACACGGCTTCGGGCCGCGCCGCGCGTAAGAACTCCCACCTGCGACGTCTCCACCAAAGACCGCCCGAGGGCCACCCGTGCGGCAGCCCACAGAGAAGGACAGCAGAAGTCATGACGAGCATCGGCACCGCGTCCCGGCGGGCCACATCTCGAACCATCCCCACCTGGGTGATCCTGGCGCTCGCCTGCGCCGCACAGTTCATGGTCATCCTGGACGCCTCCATCGTCAACGTCGCCCTGCCCGCCATCCGCGAGGAGCTCGGCTTCACCTCCACCGGGCTCGCCTGGGTGGTGAACGGCTACCTGCTCGCCTTCGCCGGCTTCATGCTGCTGGGCGGCCGGGCCGCCGACCTGTTCGGCCCGCGCCGGATGCTGGTCTCCGGGCTGGCGCTGTTCTCCGCCGCCAGCCTGGTCGGGGGCCTGGCGACCGCCGCGGAGGTCCTGGTCGCGGCCCGCGTCGCGCAGGGCGTCGGAGCCGCCATGATGGCGCCGGCCACGTTGGCCGTGATCAACACCTTCTTCACCGAGCCGGGCGCGCGGGCCAAGGCGTTCGGCGCCTGGTCCTCCGCGGGCGGCGTCGGCGGGATGATCGGCGCGGTGGCCGGCGGCGCCATCACCACCGGCCTGTCGTGGCGCTGGGTCTTCCTCATCAACGTGCCGATCGGCGCGCTGCTGATCGCCGTGGCCCTGACGTCGCTGGCCGGCACACACGCCGGACGGCGCGAGCGGCTCGACCTCACCGGCGCGGTCACCGGAACGGCGGGCCTGGCCGCGCTCATCTACGGAGTCATGCAGAGCGCCGATCACGGCTGGTTCTCCGCGCAGGTCCTCGTGCCCCTGGTGGCGGGCCTGGTCCTGCTCGCCGTCTTCACCGTGGTCGAGGCGCGCTTCGCCGACCGGCCGATGATGCCCCTGCGACTGCTCAAGATCCGCGGCGTGGCCGTCGGGAACGGCATGCTGCTGCTGTTCGGCGGGATCACCATCGCGATGTGGTACTTCACCTCGCTGCTCCTGCAGAACGTCCTGGGCTTCACCGCGCTTCAGACCGGGCTCGGGCAGACGCCCGCCGCGGTGACGTTCATGCTGGTCGCACGGGGGTCCGCCGCCCTGCTGCCGCGGATTGGGGTGCGTCCCCTGGTGCTGGCCGGCAGCGCCGGCTTCCTGGCCGGGTTCGGTTGGCTCTCCCTGGCCGACGCCGGCAGCGGCTACCTCCCCGCCGTCCTCGGCCCCACGCTGCTCATCGCGGCCGGCATCGGACTGACGTTCCCCACTCTCATGGCCGCGGCGACCGCCGACGCCCCCGAGGGCGACGCGGGCGTCATCGGCGGCCTGGCCAACACCGCGGGCCAGGTGGGCAGCTCGATCGGCCTGGCAATCCTCGCGACCGCCGCGAGCACCACGGCCGCCGCCGGCACCCCCGCCGCCCTCGCCGACGGCTACGACCTGGTCTTCCTCATCGCGGCCGGGCTCAGCCTGGCCATCGCGCTGGTCAGCTTCCTGCTGCCGCGCCGCCAGCGCGCATGACCGCCGCGCCCCCTTCCGACACCGAGATCATCTTCAGCCCTTCCCCCAAGGAGACCACCATGTCCATCGCCTTCGACCCGATCTCCGTCGGCAACACGAAACTCGCCAACCGGGTCGTCATGGCCCCAATGACCCGCAGCCGCGCCCGTGACGGGCTGGTGACGGAGCTGACGGCGCGCTACTACAGCCAGCGCGCCTCCGCCGGGCTGATCATCACCGAGGGCATCCAGCCGTCGGTGATCGGCCAGGGGTACCCGTTCACGCCCGGACTGCACAACGCCGAGCAGGTCGCCGCCTGGCGCGGGGTCACCGACGCCGTGCACGCCGCGGACGGGAAGATCTTCGCCCAGCTCCTGCACACCGGCCGGATCGGCCACCCCGTCCTGCTGCCCGACGGCCTGGTCCCGGTGGCGCCGTCGCCGGTGGCCGCGCGGGGCCAGCTCTTCACCCCCAACGGCCCGAAGGACTTCGTCACCCCGCGCGAGCTGACGGAGACCGAGATCGAGCAGACCGTCGCCGACTTCGCGAGCGCCGCCCGCAACGCCGTCGAGGCGGGCTTCGACGGCGTGGAGGTGCACGGCGCCAACGGCTACCTGATCCACCAGTTCCTCGCCCCGAACACCAACCTGCGCACCGACGGCTGGGGCGGCTCGGCCTCGGGGCGCGCCCGGTTCGCCGTGGAGGTCCTCTCGGCGGTGGCCGGCGCGATCGGGAGCGACCGCACCGGGCTGCGGATCTCCCCCGGGATGCCGACCAACGACATGCACGAACCCGACCCCCGTCCCGTCTACGAGGAGCTCGTACGGCGGACGGCCGCCCTGGACCTGGCGTACCTGCACGTCATGGAGGCCGGGAACCGGGAACTGACGCGCGCCCTGCGGCAGCGGTTCCCCGGTGCGCTCATCCTCAACCCGCACACCGGCGACCGCCCGACCGGCCCCGAGGAGCTCGACCTGATCCACGACGGGACCGCGGACCTGATCGCCTTCGGGCAGCTCTTCCTCGCCAACCCCGACCTGCCGCGCCGCCTGGCGACCGGCGCGCCGCTCAACGCCGCCGACCCCGCCACCTTCTACGGCGGCGGCGCCGAGGGCTACACCGACTACCCGGCCCTGCCCTGACCGGCCGGGGCCAGGCCGACCTCTTATGGCGTGGTGCTCAATCCGCCCAAGGGCGAGTCGTTGACCTTGGGGCTGGGCGACAGCGTGATCGTCCTTGGGGAGGACTGGAGTGCCTGGACGCCGGCGAGCAGCGCGAGGGGTACGGCGAGCGCGAGCGTCATCGACAGCACCGCGATGCCCGAGTCGCTGGCCAATGTGCCGATGACGCCGCTGGTCAGACATCCGGCAAGCCCAGCGCGCAGCATTGGGGCACGATCGAAGGCGAGCGGCAGCGCCCCTGCGGTCACCTTCCCGGGCCGCCGGAGCGCGTACACCAGGAAGGCAAGCGCGGCCAGCACGATCGGCAGCAGGGTGAGGTTGCCGAACGTGCGCAGCATGGCCTCCAGCTTCTGCTGGATCTCCGGCAAGGCGTCACCATCCAGCGCCTGCGTGACGAAGCGCCCCAAATGGGTCTGCTGCTCCAAAGGTCGTAGGTGGTCGAGGAAGGCGATCCCCAGGGCCACGGCAGCCCCGCTCGCGCCCACCACCATGAGCCTGAGCGGTGACAGCCTGCGCCCCGACGCCAGTAGCGCGGCCACGGCGATGCCGGAGACGAACCCGATCGTGCCGCCGAACTTGCTGCCGACCCCCGGCATCGCCTCCAGCCCGAGACAGGCCGCGCCCAGACCGATCACCGTGGCGATCGCGGACCGGCGCCGCCCGCGACTGGCCAGCCACTGGCCGAGTGCCACGGCGCAGTACAGGACCGAGGCGGCGAACAGGGCGGCCGGAATGTTGCCCATCCCGTGGTAGCGGGCGCCGACCACACCGGTGTATCCCATGATCGCGTTCAACTGCAGGTTTGTGCCGGTCGCAAGGTCGGCGGCCAGCACCGTCGCAGTGATGCCGGCCACCACCGCGCCGCACCCCAACAGCGATCTGCGCCACGGGCCAGTCAGGGCGACGGCCACGATGGCGGCGTCGATGACGAGCGCGCCGCCCACGAGCGCGGCGCCCGACGTCCAGGGGAGCAGATTGGCCAGGTAAGTCGACACGGGCAACGCTGCCACCGTCAGCGCCAGAACCCGCAGGAGGCTGAGCCCCCGACCGCGCCTCAACAGCAGGTGCGCCACCAGGTAGAACAGTCCCTGAATGATCGCGAAGGCGGTGAAGAAGGGCATGCCCAGGTCCCGGATGATCTGGGCCGCCATGTCGGCGTCGACCAGTGGCCGCACGTCGGCTTCCCGGAGGGAGGTTGCCTTCCATGGCAACCCGGTCGAGGCGGCGAGAGGTGGCAAGCCCGCTGATTTCAGGACCGTAGCCGTGATGTCTGGCAGGATGACCATGTCGTCGCGCCGAGTGGTGTCGGAACCCAGCCACCGTCCGGCCGTCCCCGGCGCCCTCATCATCGCGACCCGCAGATGGGGCCTGCGCTCGTCATCGCTGATCCCCGCCACCAGCAGGGTCGTGCTGGAGGGCAGCGCCCGCAGCACCTCGCCCACCTTGGCGTCAGCACTGCGCACGGCCTCGGCTCGCCGCTGCCCGGTCACGCCGCCCTCGTCGGCCAGATAACCCGAGGCGAGGTACGGCGCGGCCAAGTCGGCCACGTCCACGGCGATCACCGGACACCGTCCCCAGGCCGCTGGCGTCAGCTCCGCCGACGAGGCGGCGTACTGATCCACCTGGCCCTCGCGGTCCGCCAGCGCCACGGCAGCGCCCGGGCCTATCGCCGTCGTGCACTTGCCTCCCTGGTGCAGGGATTGACCGAGACTGCCCGCCGCACCGGCATATCTCCCCGATGCCGGCGAGACCAGCGCTCCCTCGCCCACGCGGCGTGGAGGAGAGGGGGCGCCGCATCGGCCGCCGACGGCTGAGCGGACTCCTGCTGAGATCGTCAGCCAAGCGTCGGCGGGGCAGGTGGCAGGGCCGATCGTGCGCACGGACAGCGAGCCCGTCGCGCTGGCGGAGAGCAGCCCCCAGAGGTTCGGCGTCGAGGCTGGGCCGAGGTCGTGCCATCGCAGGCCCGAGACGCCGATCAGCGCGGTGTGCTCCGCCGTTGCCACATCGGCGGAGGACTGTCCGCCGAACAAGATGACGACCAGGGCCAAGAGCGTAAGTGGCGCTGTGAGGGTCCGCATGTCGTCACAGGCTAGCGGGTTCTATTGCTCATTTGCGCAACTGACGAGAGGATAGTGAGGCGTACAGCGGGTTGGAGGTGTCGTGTTCGGGGTGGACTTTCCCGAAGTGGTCATCGGCGACGACTGGCGCGGCCTGAAGGCCAAACGGGTGAGCGACTCCGAGGAGTTGGCGGGCTTCGACGCCACCCAGGACGCGTGCGCCACGTGATCGGGTGGTCGCGCCTGTTCGGTCGCCCTGTAGTCGCACAACAGGAGCGAGCATCTGCCACGTTGACCACCGAAGAGCAAGCCAGGCGGCTGGAAGAGGCCGCCCGATTGCGCGCTCAGGCCGCGGCCAAGGACGATCCGAAGCCCTGATCAGTTACTCCCTGCGAGCAGTATGGGACCAGATGGTCCAGGAGAGCCAGCCGACCGGGATCTCGATCAGGTGGGCGAAGAACCAGAAGAGCAGGACGGCGGCCGTCGCCGCGGCCGGGGCCACGCCGAACCCCAGCAGAGCCAGCGCGGTGGCCGACTCGCTGATGCCTGAGCCGCCGGGGGTGATGACCGCGGTGGTGAGCACCCGGTTGATGGCGAAGGCGGCGACAGCTTCGGGGATGGCGATCTGGCCGCCGGTGGCATGCAGGCAGGCGATGAAGAGGACGCCCTGCAGCGACATGTAAGCAATCATGCCGAGGGTCATGCGGAGCCAGTGCGCGCCGGTGACCTCGATGGTGGAGCGGCGCAGATCGAGCAGCAGCTTCCGCATGTTCGGCTCGCGCTTGAGCGGGAGCAAGACGAGCGCTTTGTCCAAGCCGCGTCCCAGGAGATCGGCCGCTCGCTCGCGCCAGAGCGCGGCCGACAGAGCGGCCGCCACGCCGATCAGCAGGACACCGCCGGTGCCGGCCGCCGCGGAGAGCCGCTGATCGGGCACGCGACCAGAGCCGAGCAAACAGGCCAGGCCGACGGCGGGCAGCAGGAAGCGGGTGAGCAGGTTCCAGACGCCGGACACCACGGTCGAGACCACGACTGCTTGGCGCTTGAACCCCCACGCGCCGGTCATGACGAACGTCGTCGCGACACCGGCCGCGCCGCCGAAGGGCAGCACATTGCTGATGCCGCTGCCCACGCAGTTGATCAGCAGAGCCCGGCGCTTGGACAGCCCCGGCAGGGAGCCAGTCAGCACGAACGTGTAGGCCAACAGTCCAACCGCCCACAGCCCTGTCAGCAGCGCCATCCGTAGCCAGCCGACCGAGGCGAGGCGCTCGTACAGCTGACTCCAGGTGACACCCGCGATCTTCGGCAGCAGCGTGATGAGCAGCGCCGCCAGGGCCAGGGAGACCGCCGACACGATCACTCTGCGCCGCACCGGACGCCGCTGCTCCACCTGCTCCACCTGCTCCAACACGGTGTCACACCCTACACAGTTTTAGACTTGCGCATCCAAGCAACTTTGCTTCAGGCTGAAGGTGCAACTTACGCCTGCCCGGTTAGGACGCGCCGTGTCGAATCTCGGATGGAGTGAACTCCTCATCATCGCCCTGGTCTTCGTCATGCTCTTCGGGGCGAAGAAGCTGCCTGACACTGCTCGCGCGGTCGGTCGCTCTCTGCGGATCTTCAAGTCCGAGGCGGCCAAGCTCCGCGATGACGCCCCAGACGATCCTCCCGCTACCGTGTTGTCGCTGGAGGAGCAAGCTCGGCGGCTGGAGGAGCAGGCGGCCAGGTTGCGTGCCGGCGTGCGGCAGGACAAGCCGTAGCACACGCTATTGGACCTGCCTACCGGATCAGCCGTACATGATCACTCAATGCAGCTTGGGATCGGTGGCGAAAGCCTCACAGGTCGGGATATGACGCGGGAAGCGGACCGCACCGCGGTGCCACGGGCCGAACGCACCCGATGACGGCTCGTGGCACAAACCTGTTCTCCAGGACGACACGAACGCGCCCCCCGGAACCTCGACCGCCCTCAAGTGAAGACCACGCTTGCTGGTCGCCGTGGTGTGGGCCATCAGCCCCCTGCGAGCTAAAGCGCGGACACCGACCACAGGCAACTTAGGATGATGCGCTCCAGTTATCTACGGTTTGCGCAAATGAGCTAGCGTCTGTGGCAGCGTATGCGGGCGGGCCTGCCCGCATACGCTGCTCACGCCGGTTGCAGACCTGTCGGCACGACAGAGAGGAACGGTGATGGCGTCCGTGTCCACGGACCCACGCAAACACGTTCGCCGCGGGTGACAAGAAGGCCGCCAAGGCGATCAAGGTGATGGAACGCCTGTCGTTCATGTTGTCCGGCGCACAACTCGGCATCACCGTCACCGCGCTGGTGGTCGGCTTCATCGCCCGCCCGGCACTGGCCGAGCTGATCGCCCCCGCGCTGGCCGCGTTCGGCATACCCGAAGACATGGTCGGCGCCGTCGCATTGGCGATCGGCTTCGCGCTGGCCACCGTCATCCAGATGGTGCTGGGCGAGCTCGCTCCCAAGAACCTCGCCCTGGCCAAGCCCGAGCCACTCGCCCGTGCCCTGGCCGCCTCCACCCTGATCTACCTGACCGTCGCAGGCCCGATCATCAAGCTGTTCGACGCCGCCGCCAACAAGCTCCTGCGCGCGGTCGGCACCGACCCGGTCGGCGTCGTCCACATCCGCGACGCCTACCTCGCCCGCAGGCGCGGCACCGCCACCACGGCCGGGCACCTCGCCTACCGCATTCCGACGCTTCTGCCGGACGTCTCCGTCGCCGAGGCGGTGGCGCAACTGCGAACCGCGCGCAGCCAGACCGCCCTGGTCCGGGCAGGCGACGGCACGGTGGCGGGTCTCATCACCCTCGACGACCTCCTGACGACCCTGCTCGTCGCCGCCTGACCCGCTCCCAGCGGCCGCACCGAGATGACCCAGGATTACGCCCGTAGATCGGCTACCGCTGCGTGCGATCTGTTCACCGACCCGCCCAGCGGCGAACTACCCGTCAGCTCTTTCGCCTGCCGTACATGCCCTCGGTCAGGGTAGGCCGCGCTGCCATGCAGACAGCGGTTAGTCCTGTGCCAGCACGATGACGCTGTCCTTGTCGCCGAGCATCAGGGGGTCGCGCTTGGACGGGTTCAACACCACGCCGTAGGACGGCGGCTCGTCCCCGTGCAAGGCCAGCCGGTAACCGACCGCGCTCTCCCCTCGCCGCCTGGCCGCCTCGATGACGGTGGCGAAGTTGGCCTCCATACCAGGCAGCAGGTAGTTCGCCGCGGGCTTGAGGTAGATCTCCGCCCCCGCCGGGTCGAACAGCTCGGCAAAGACAGCGTGCAGGTGCGGGTTCTCGCTGAGCTGCGTGAGCAGGAGACTGATCAGTTTGCGGCTGACGATGAAGTCGTCAGCCATGGTCACCTGGGCGACCTCCCGGTTGTGGTCGTCGTTCATCTCAGTGACGATCGAGTACGGATCGCCCAGCCGTACCTCGATGTCGCGCAGGTGCAGCAGGGTCACCAGGGTCCGGTCATCGGCGTGGTCTGGATCGGCCCCATCATTGGACAACACCACCAAGTGCCGGTAGCCGCCCAGGTTCAAGGCCTCCAGCGAGCGTCGGGAGGTCGGCTCGCACACCTTGTAGTCCACCGTCAGGTTCACCCGGGGAACGGCGAGCGTCTCCTCCGGCCGCTGCGAGGAGGCGATGTCCACGACCGACCCCGGTTCGGCGAGCCGGTCCAACAGGTCCAAGATCTTCGAGCCACGGTTGTTCCAGCCGATGAGCAGCGTCCGGTCCGGCAGTGGCAACTGCTCGGCGCCCGAGGCGATCGCGGACTCCATGATCGGCGCGCGCTGGTCGGCCAGGCTGATGAGCAGATCGTCCTCCGCCAGCACGATCAGCTGATCCGCGGCAGTGATCGGGGTGTCCATCGGTGGGTTGACCAGGGTCCGGCCGTCCCCCGTGCGAAGCCCGGCCGGGACGCCGCGCTCGTAAGCGCCGAGCGCGTCGCCGTAGATGGTTCCGACCAGACGCGGCTCTCTGCGCATGTAGAACTCGTTGCCCGCGAAGTCCATCAGGTCGCGGCAGACGGTGAACAGGCCAGTCTGTCGATGGGACTGAGCGACCAGTCGTACGGCGATGTCGTCGGCGTCGATGACCAGCGCCATCTCACCACCTGCCAGTTGGGCGGCGGCCAGGTTCTCCGAGTCCTGCACGGCCGCGACCACGTGCGGCCGCTCGGCGCGCCAGGATCGGTTGTTCAGCAGCAACAGCGTCTTGATGACGGCGATGTCGGCCTCGTCACTGGCTGGTGGCAGCACGATGATCGACTTGGCGGTGTCCGGGCTGACCACTTCCAGATCGGCATGCTTGAGTGGATTCCCCGAACGGCAGATGACCCGGGTGCGGCCCGGCTCGGGAATGCGAGCGCGTATCTGATCCTCCATGCCGACCTTGTCGCGGTCGGCCAGGACGACCACGCAGGAGCGCCGCTCGCTCTGGTTCGCCTGCACCAGTTCCTGCACCACCGTGAACACCTGATCTGACCAGCCCAGCACGATGGTGTGCCCGCGCTCGATGAGCTGGGAGCGCCCCTTACGCAGTTCGCCGATCCGGTTCTCCAGCCCGGTTGTGATCACGCCGATCAGTGAGCTGACGATGAAGATTCCGCCGACCGTGACCGCAAGCATCAAGCCCAGGAACACCGGGCTGCCTTCGTCGCCGCCCATCGTGCCTGGATCCAGTGTGCGCAGCAGACTCATCCAGAACACGCCCAACCAGCCACCGCTGGCCTCGGTGTCTTCCTGGGTGAAGACCACCACCAGAACGGTGACCAGCGCGATCAGCGCCACCGACGCCAGCCCGAGCCACCCGATCAACGCCGGCGTGCCGCGATCCATGGTTCCGTCGAACCAGTACCGCAGCCGAGCCCGCCATGTCATCCGCACCGCCTACACCTCCGCTGTCGAGCACGGCCCCAAGAGCAGTCCATGCGAGTCGATGGCCATCCCCTTTCGGGAAATCGCTGGTCGCCCTACGGGGAAGCGCCGTGGACGACCTGGGAGCAAGAGAGCTGCCCATCGTCCCCCTGGCCCTGGCGGTGCTTTCGGCGCCGATAAGCCCCACATGGCCCGTTCGGTCGGCCGCTCCTTGCGCGTCTTCAAGGCCGAGACCGCCAAGCTCCGCGACGACGAATCTGCCCCGGCGATGTCGATCGCGGAGCAGGCGCTGCGGCTGGAAGCCGAAGCGGCCCCCTTCGCGCCCAGGCCGCACGTGACACCCCTCAGCCTCCCCTCTCCCCGTAGATCGCCAGTTAGCAGGGAGATAGTACTGGCTTCATGATTTGCGCAGCCGCGCAATCCGCCTCGGGCGGCCAGCGGCAGCTGCGCCGACTCGGCGGAATCCGGCTGGGCGACGACGTGTGGACGCTGCGAGATCGGCCCGAGGTCGCTAACGGCGTCCACCGTGTGCTGGGGCTTGTCGACGAGGCCGGAGGTGAGGCGCGTCTCTGGCGAGCCTCACGTCCAGGCGCGGAATAGTCAAAAACTTGCGCAGTTGGGCAACCATGCTCGAATCTATGATCGCGAGTGCCCCTATAACGGACGGCAGGGGCGCGGTTGGCGCGCGAGATGCGGAGCAAGAGGGCAGATGGGCAAGAACATCGGCGCGGGGGCGGCGATCGGCTGGACGCTGCTGTCGATCCTGGTTCCTGGCGCCGCACACCTGCGGGCCGGCCATCGGGTGATCGGGTTCGGCCTGCTCGCGCTGTTCCTGATCGGGGGTGTCGCGGCGACCGCAATGGTGCTGTCGTCGGGCGGTGCGGCCATGCTGACCGAGGAATCCTGGGCCAAGGCACTCACCGGAGGTGCCATCGGCGTCGGCGTGGCCTGGGCGCTGCTGGTGGTCGCCTCCTACGCGGCGGTCCGGCCGCGACGGCGGCTGCTGTGGTCGGACGCGGTGGCGCTGGGGTTGGTGGCGGCCGTGCTGTCGCCGTTCGTGGTGGCCTCGCGGGCGGTGTCGGAGGTGGACTCCACGCTGAGCGATGTGTTCACCGCGCCCGAGCCGACCCCCATCAACCACGCCGACCCATGGGCAGGCCGCGCCAGAGTCAACATCCTGCTCCTCGGCGGGGACGGCGCGGCCGGTCGGGACGGGAGCATCCGCACCGACAGCATCAACGTCGCCAGCGTGGACGTGAAGAGCGGCGACACCGTGCTGTTCGCCTTGCCCAGGGAGATGGAGAACGCGCCCTTTCCCAAGGGCAGCGTGATGGGCAGGCTCTTCCCACCCCCCAAGGGCTTCTACATACCCGGTCCCGGCCGGGCGTCGGAGGATCTGCTCAACGCGGTCTGGCAGTACGCCGACACCCACCCCGCGCCCTTCCACAACTCACCCACCCGCGCGCCGGAGGCCATCAAGGGCGCGGTCGGAGAGATCCTCGGACTGAAGATCGACTATTACGTGCTGGTCAACATGTGGGGCGTGGCCCGCCTGATCGACGCGCTCGGCGGCGTGCGCATCCACGTCGAGCAGGACATCTGCTTCGGCGTGGGGCGCAGTGACGGTGGCGTCATCAAGGCCGGCACCCGCCGGCTGAACGGCAACGACGCTCTCTGGTACGGCAGGGCCCGCGACCACGACGGGTCCACCTGTGCCGGCGGCGACAACCACACGCGCATGCGCCGTCAGCACTGCGTGATCTCAGCCATGCTCGACCAACTCGATCCCGGCACGGTGCTGTTCAAGTTCAACCAGCTCGCGCGCGCGGCGCGGCAGACGTTCAAGACCGACGTTCCACGCGGCCTGCTGCAGGACCTGGTGCCGTTGGCCGACAGGGTCAAGGGCGCTCGTGTGAGCACGCTGTCGTTCGTGCCGCCGCACTACAACCCGGCTTACCCCGACTTCCCTCGCATCCGGGCCGCCGTTCGCAAGGCCATCGCCCGCTCCCACGGCACTCCCGCTCAGGCCGGCCCCCGCACTCCGGCGCCGAAACCCATCAAAACCCTGATGGCGGCCACCGCCAAGCTGTCCGACACATGTTCCGCTTAGAAGATCAACACCCATTCGTATAAGTCGAGTACGCACACCAGCGCCCACAGCATGAGCGCGACGATTCTTTGTTGCTCCCCTACCCGCATGTCCCTGCCCCGTCGGTCCTACGTCACATGCTTGCTATATTGCGCAACTATACAACTGGGGTGCCGGGAGCGAGCATGAGCAGACCTACCAGGGAAACGCGGCACGGGCAGGGCCGGGTTCCCCGACGGGCGCGGCGCCGGCGCAGCCGGACGCCGCTGGTCGTGCTCGCCGTCACGGCGCTGGTAGCCGTGGTCGCGGGCGTGGCCGGCACGGTCTACGCCAAACTCAGCTCCAGCATCAACACCTTCGACGGGCAGGGCATCGACGGCAACCGTCCCGCCGCCAACGTCGCCGGGCAGAACATCCTCATCATCGGCTCCGACTCCCGCTCCGGTAACAACGCCAAGCTGGGCGGCGGCACCGGCGCCGTCGGCCGCTCCGACACCACCCTGCTCGTCCACGTCTACGGCGACGGCAAGCACGCGGTGGCGGTCTCGATACCTCGCGACACGCTGGTGGACATCCCGCGCTGCCGCCTGCCCGATGGAACCTGGACGGCACCCCAGACCGGCGCGATGTTCAACTCCGCCTTCACCGTGGGCGTGACCGCCAAGGGCAACCCCGCCTGCACCCAGAACACCGTGGAGAAGCTGACCGGGCTGCGGATCGATCACACGATCGTGGTCGACTTCGACGGCTTCGCAAAGATCACCGAAGCGGTCGGCGGGGTCCAGGTCTGCCTGCCCAACTACGTCTACCAGGGCGACCTCAACCCCAACCGCGGCTCTCGCGGTCAACTCCTCTTCGCCAAAGGGCTCCAGACCGTCTCCGGTCAGAAGGCTCTGGATTACGTCCGCATCCGCCACGGCCTCGGTGACGGCTCCGACATCGGCCGCATCAAGCGCCAGCAGGCCTTCATCGGCAGCCTGATCAAGAAGGTCAAAGCACAGGGCCTGGACCCCGTGACGCTCCTGCCGCTGGCCGAGGCGGCCGCCGCCTCGATGACCGTCGACCCCGGACTCGGCTCGGCCGACAAGCTGCTGTCGTTCGCCCTCGGGTTGAAGGACATCGACCTGCACAACACCAAGTTCGTCACGCTGCCCTGGCGCTATCAGGGCGCCCGCGTGGCCGTCGTCCAGTCCGAAGCGGAGCAGTTGTGGGCGGCCCTGAAGGCCGACCGCACCCTGGACGGCGCGGACGCCAGCGGCAAGGTCCGCCCCTCCGCCAAGCCCTCCGCCAAGTCGGCCCCCAAGCCGGTCTCCGGTGCCGGCATCAACCTGGCGGTCTACAACGGCACCACCGTCAGCGGCCTGGCGGCCCGCGCCGCCGCCGAGCTCAAGGCCGCCGGCTTCACCGTCACCGCGGTCGGCACCGCCGCCTCCCAGAGCACCCTCAAGACCGTCATCCAGTACGGTCCGGCCGCCACCGACCAGGCCAGAACGGTGGCCCGGCTCCATCCCAAGGCCGAGCGCGTGCCCGTCGCCGCCCCCGGGATCACGCTCATCCTCGGCAGCGACTACGCCACGTCAGCCGCCCCCGCTCCGACGCCTACGACACTCAACGGCAAGGCACGCTCGGCCGACGACGATCCCTGTTCCAATCTCTCCTACGGCTGAGAACAAGCAACACCCCGCCGTACGCGATGGCCACCAGCAACAGCCACAGGTAACTCGCGGCAGGCAGCGCGAGCAGTCCGAACGCGCCCGCCAGCGGCGAGAGCGGCAGCAGCAGGCCGACCGCGGCCAGCGCGCCCGTGGCCAGCCCGAGCGGACGCGACACCCGCGTGGTCGGGCGCAGCAGCAACATGATGACGGCCTGGGTGAGCATGTTCTCGATGAACCAGCCGGTGTGGAAGGCCGACTCCCCCTCCACGCCGACGACCCGGGTCAGGACGGCGAAGGTGGCCAGGTCCGCCACGGCGTTCAGGGCGCCGAATCCCAGGATGAAGCGGAGAATGCCACGTGGCCGGAGCAGGAAAGGCCGGCGAAGTACTGCCGGATCGGCCCGGTCGAAGGCGAAAGCGAGCTGCGCGGCGTCGAAGCACAGATTCTGCACCAGCACCTGGACGGGCAGCATCGGCAGGAACGGCAGCGCCAGTCCCGCCGCCAGCATCGCGATCACATTTCCGACGTTGGACGACAACGCGATGCGCAGGTAGGTGAGGATGTTGCCGGTGCTACGCCGCCCGACCACAACCGCATGATCGACCGCGGTGAGATCCTTGGCCGCCAGCACAATGTCGGCGGCCTCCCGGGTCACGTCCACAGCGTCCCGCGGGCAGATACCGACGTCAGCGACACTCATCGCGGGCCGGTCGTTCACGCCGTCACCGAGGAAACCGACCGTGTGCCCGGCCTCCTTCAGCGCGGTCACCACGCGGGCCTTGTCCTCCGGGGTGCAGCGGGCGATCACCGTGGCCCGGTCGAGCGTTTGCGGCGTCAGAGCGGATGCATCGACCACCGCCTCCACCCTGAGTCCCAACTCCCGGCAGACGCGGGCGGCAGTTGCCGGGTGGTCTCCGGTCAGCACCTTCAGTCTGATCCCCCTACGAGCCAGCATGGCCAGCGCGTGGGCCGCCTCTGGTGAAGGCTCGTCGACCACGGTGACGAAGCCGGTGAGTTCCAGCTCGCGCTCCTCGCCCAGGTGGTGAAGAGCGAGGCGCTCGGCAACGGCGACCGCGAGCACCCGCGCCCCGGCTTCTGCCAGGGCCTCGGCGACCTCGCCCGCACGCAGCCGCTCCTGCGTGCTCATCGCGCATCGCTCCAGCACCGCTTCCACGGCCCCCTTGACCACCACGACGTGCCTGCCGCTCTCCTGGACCAGCGCGCAGGAGATCCTTCGCGAGGGGTCGAACGGCGTGGCATCCAGCCCCTCGACGTCGCCCAGATCCGGCGCGCTCTCGAGGATCGCCTCGTCCAGAGGATCAGGCGTCGGTGGGTCGGTCAGGTGCAGCGTCCAGAAGCTGTTGACGGCTGCCCAGCGCAGCACCTCGGGATCGGCCCGGCCGTCCGGGGCGACCGAGCCGCTGACCACGGGACGATCCTGAGTGAGCGTGCCGGTCTTGTCCATGCACATGACATCGATCGCGCCCACATCGTGCAGCGAGGGAAGCCGCTTGACGATCACACCATCGCGCGCCAGCAAGGCCGACCCCCTAGCCAAGGCCGTGGTCACCACGACAGGCAGCATCTCCGGCGTCAGCCCGACGGCCACCGCCACAGCGAACGGCAGCGCCTCCAATCCCGTCCCGTGCAGCATTGCGTTGGCCACGAGCGCGACCGGCGGAATGATCAGCATGACGCGGATCAAGATCCAGGAGATGCCGTTCACCGAACGGTCGAAGGCCGAAAGCCTCCGCACCGGCGCCTGGTAGGCGCCGGCGAACAGGGTGTCAGCTCCCGTGGCCGTCACCACGGCCAGCGCGGTGCCCGAGGCCACGCTGCTGCCTTGCCACAGCAGATGGTCCTCGCCGTTGGGCAGGTCGCGTGCCTGCTTGGGCACGGGCGCGGACTCGCCGGTCAGCGGCGCCTGGTGCACCGTCAGACCACTGGCCCGCAGCAGCCGCACATCGGCCGGGACCAGGTCCCCCGAACTCAGCTTGATCACGTCACCAGGGACGAGTTGGTCGATCGGGATCTCCCGCTCATGCGGCTCGGCGTCCTCCGAGGTACGCCGCCGGACGGTTACCGTGGCGGCCACCAGCTTCCGCAGCGCCAGGGTGGAGCGGTCGGCCTGGTACTCGCCGTTGGAGCGCAGCAGGCAACTGGCCACGACCAGGATCACGATGACGCCCGCCGTACCCCACGAAGCGATCACGGCGGACACCAGACCCAACGCGAGCAACACCATCGTGAACGGGTCGCGCAGGCTTCGAGCCAGCCGACGAGGCCAAGACGTCGGCCGCTGGAAGGGGACCGTGTTCTCGCCGTACTCCAAAAGACGGGTCTCGGCCTGCGCCTCCGCCAGGCCGCGCGGCCCGGTTTCCAGCAGTCGCAGTGTTTGGAGTTGACTGGCGCCCGCTTCAGGCGCCCAGACCATGCCTGCGTTCCCCGGAGAGGCCCGCCCGCTCGGTTAGTCGCCCGACCAAGCCGTGAACGGTGGCCACGATGTCATCGTCGTCGATCAGGTAGATCACCCTGCGTCCCTCGCGCCTCGACCGGACGAGGCCTGCGAGCTTGAGTTTGGCCAGGTGTTGACTCACCGCCGGAAGCGCGCCACCCACCCGCTCGGCCAGCCCGGTCACGTCGCACTCGCCCTGCGCCAGCACCCAGACAATGTGCAACCGAGGAGGCGAGGACAACAAGGTGAAAACGGACGCGGCCTCTGCCAGCACCTCAGCCGGCGGGTCAACGATCTCTCTGGTCGCCACGATCACCCCTCCTTCAGATAGTGGCCAAGTTTAGGCGTGTCCACCGGGACGCCCTTCGACGACGATCCCAACCAGTGGATGCCGGTGGCCCGAAGGCCTGGACTCTGAGCTGCTCAGGCCCTTGGGCCGCTTGTCCTACCGAGAAGCCCAGCCCGCAGCCGAAACCCAAGGTTCCAGCGAACGCGAGCGCCGACCACAGCCCTCGCCACCTGCGCCGGGTCACGTCCGTGGACGTGACCGTACCCACGTCGTCTATGAGACTCGTTGAGGTCGCGGTTAGCCGACCGGAACGGAACGGACGCGCCGACCGGTCGATGATCGACGACCTTCGCCGACCGATGAACTAAAGTCGTCCGCCGTGGCTGAATCCTCCCCCTATCTGACCGCGACGGCGGACGCCTACGACGCCGTCGCCGACCTCTACGCCGACCTCGCCCGAGACTCGCTCGACCGCCTGCCACTGGATCGCGCGATACTCGCCGTGTTCGCCGAACTCGTAAGGGCCGCCGGACCCCGGCCCGTCGCCGAGGCCGGCTGCGGTCCCGGGCACATGACGGCACACCTGCGTAACCTCGGACTGGACGCCTTCGGCATCGACCTGTCTCCAGCACTGATCGACATCGCCCGCAAAGACCATCCTGACCTGCGTTTCGAGGTCGGTTCGATGGGCGCCTTCGACGTGGCCGACGGCGAGCTGGGCGGTCTGCTCTCCTGGTACTCCGTCATCCACATCCCGCCATCGGAGCTGCCGCCGTACTTTGCCGAGTTCCGCCGGGTGCTGGCCCCAGGTGGTTACCTCCTGCTCGGCTTCTTCGAATCCGAGGGCGGTCCGGTGCTGCAGTTCGACCATAAGGTCACGCCGGCCTACCGTTGGCCGATCGATGACTTGGCCGACCTGGCCCGCAAGGAAGAGTTCGTCGAGGTGGCGCGGATGTTGCGCGAGCCTTTGGAGGATGAACGATTCCGCCGCGGCCACTTGCTGATGCGCAGACAAGCCGCCGCCATGAGCTGATGCGCGCACTATAGGCCCCAGCACACCAGACGGGCGGGCACGCGGGCGGCCTGGCGCGGAACAGGCACGCCCGCTGCCCGAATGCGCCGCGTGACCACGTCAATGGTGCTGGAGATCGTCGCGATCGACGCGCCGTCACGCGTGAGGACCAAGTTCTCACCGGGCTCGAGGGCGTCGATGAGCGCCACGACGTCTTCTGGAAGGCGGGTCACGTCGATTCGCTGCGTGGAGCGTGGGGCGCGTTTGCGGATCACCACGCCTGGGACACGCTCACGGCGGCGTGGCCGGCCTGCGGCGAGCAGGATGTCGATCTGGTAGGTCTCCGCCGCGGTGGGGCGCGTGATGGCGGCCGGGGTGCTCATACGTTCACGTCCTGGTGGTCGGTGGTGGCCGGGCCGGCCGTGTGGCCGGTCAGGGCGAGGAAGGCCTCGTCCAGGCTGGGCTGGCCGAGAGTGACCTCGGCGACGCCCACGCGGGCCTCGGCGAGCTGGGTCAGCGCGTGCCCGACCAGCCGGCCCACGTCTGTCGTGTCAGCCGGGGTGACAAGCAGCATGGACAGGGCGAGCGGGTCGGCGGCGAGGTGGACCGTCCCCTTCAGGGCGCCGGCCAGGACCCGTTGCGCTCGCGGCGCGGGACAGGCCGTGGAGACGACCGAGGCTGATCAGGTTCTCATACCCGGTCAGGTCCTCATCAAGGGCGGCGAACTGGCCGGTCACGGCCACCCGGGCCCGGATCGCATCCCGCTCGCTGACCACGTCGTGACCGAGGACACGGGCGGTGCCGCTGTCAGGCCGGGTCAAGGTGGCCAGGATGCGGATCGTGGTGGTCTTGCCCGCTCCGTTGGGGCCGAGGAACCCGAACACCTGACCGCGCCGGACCGTGAGGTCGATCCCGTCCAGTGCTCGGTTCTCGCCGTAGATCTTGACCAGGCCGTACGCCTCGATCGCTGGATGGTCCCCATCCGCGCTGTTCTTCGACATGCTCGACATGACTGCCAACATCGCAAGCGCGCAGGCGGGATGTCTTGGAAAATGTTCCACTCTCGTGGTCAGCGCGACGGGCATCGGTACTGGCCGTAGCGCTCGCTCACGTCACCTGCCAGATGCGTGCTTGGGGGGCCACGCGACATCGTCGAGCGCGAGAAACGGCGTGACCGCAACCGCAGTCGGCGTCATCCCGGCGAAGGCTATGACGTCTCTGTGCAGGTGGGACTGGTCGGCGTAGCCGCTTCCTGCCGCTACCAAGGCGGCGCTATGGCCGGCGGCGAGACCGTGGGCCGCGCGGTCGAAGCGGATGAGCTGGGCGACACGCTTGGGGGTGAGGCCGACCTGGGCGCGGAAGCGAGACCAAAGGCGCTTGCGGCTCCATCCGGTCTCGGCGGCCAGTCGTTCGACACGTACCTGCCCTCGGCTAGCCACCATCTGTGCCCAGGAGAAGGCGACTTCCGGGTCGACAGCTCGGCCTGCGTCCTCCCGCCGAGCCAGCGCAGCCTCCGCGATCGCGAACCGGTCCTCCCACGACCCGGCGGCACGCAATCGCTCTTGGATTCGCACGGCCTCTCGTCCCCAGAGATCATCGAGGGCGGCCACCGTCCCGCCCAGCTCCGAGGAGGCGCCGAAGACCGCGTATGCGACCCTCGGCGAAAGCCGCAACTGGAGGCACTCGGAACTTCTGGCCAGCCCCCGCCCCCGAGCCCTCATGGGTGCGAGCCCGGCGACGACGCTTCCTCGCTGCTGCGAACCACAGCCGTCTTCGATGACGAACGGTTCGTCGCCGAGGTCGAAGATCACCATAACCGCGGGGTGCGGGACCAGCGCGACGTCGCGGAGCTCATTCGCTTGGTCGCTGAACCCTGCCATCACGACCCCCGGCAGCCGGCCAGGACGCGACGGGACCGTGATCTCCCATCGAGGTACACCGGCGCGAACCAGCTCGGCTGATCCCACACCGACATGATAGGAGCCGCTTCGCGGCGGCCACAACGCGACCATTCTCAAGACACAGCTCGGGCGCGCGACACCGCGCAGCCCCGGTGCCCGGCAAGGATCCTTCCGCTGGCGGCGCTCTGCTGCTGGTTCTGGTCTCGTCCCATGACGCCCCCTTGTTGTCTTCGTCAAATGGATCGCCACGTTGAGCCACACGGTCGACACCGAATGACAACTGCCGATCAGCGTCGGCCGGCCCACCCCTCGCGCTCGGCACCGTCGGGGGCGTCGACGACGGTGATCCCCTCGTCGATCAGTGCAGTGGACCGGTCGGCCAGGGTGTATCGGGGCCAGCCCGGGTCGCCGTCGGCAACGAAGCGGACCCAGGCGCCGTGGGCCGTATCGGCGACGATTTGTGGTGGTTCGTCACCGATGAGGGCGTGGGTGGACTCCTCGTCGAGGAGGTCGAACACGTACGGGAGCTCCACCGCGTGGGCGGCGCCGAGGCGGCCGGCGAAGCTCGGCGACTCGTGGTCGAAGCGGTACATCCAGGTGTCGGCCGCGCCGGCATCGAGGCGTGCCTCGGCGACCCGGATCGCCGGAACCCGAATGAAGCAGTCGGTGGTCACGGCGGCGAGCAGGTCCCCGTTACTCGCTCCCGGCCGGGCTGCCCGGTAGCGCTCGACCGTCGCGTCGGGCGCGCCGAGGGCGCCCACGACTGCGGAGAGGATGCGCTCGTCGACGATGTCGATCATGCCGGTGGGGACGAGGCCGATCCGGATGTCGTCCCGGTTCCACCCGGCCAGGAGCCGCACGCCGCTGCGGGCGCCCCTTCTCAAGGCGTCGAGAGGGTGGTCGGGGAGGGTGTCGCCGTCGACGACCGGGGCGAAGGGGAGGCTTGCCCACCTGGCCGGATCCGGGGCGGTCTGGTTCTCCTCGACGAGGGCGGACGCCGCCAGCGCGAGCCGTTCGACTGGCACCTCGCTGAAGGCCTTGCGGGTCGGGGCGACCCCGAGCGACTCAGCCAGCCTTGAGGCGACGCCCGCGGCGGTCTCAGCCGTGAGTGTCTGGGCGGCCGCCCCGCTTTGGGCGACCGCCTGGCGGAACAGGCCTCGGGCGCGGGGCATGGCCATTAGGGTGATGACGCTCATGGCCCCGGCGGACTGGCCGGCGACGGTCACCTTCCCCGGATCGCCACCGAAGGCGGCGATGTTGCCCTGGACCCACTCGAGCGCGGCGATCTGGTCCAGCAACCCCAGGTTGGCGGTGCCGTCATCGAGGTAGAGAAAGCCCTCGGCACCGAGCCGGTAGTTGATCGTGACGCACACGACCCCGTCGCGGGCGAAGGAGGTGCCGCGGTAGCCGGCGGCGGATCCGGACCCCTTCGTGAACATGCCGCCGTGAATCCAGACCAGTACCGGTAAGCCTGCTCCCCGGGGGTCGGGGGTCCACACGTTGAGGTTGAGGCACTCCTCACCAGGGATCACGACCTCCGGGAACAGCGCTGCGATCTCCGGACCGTCGTTGCCTTTCGGGCAGGTCGGCCCGTAATCGGTAGCGCTGCGCTCGCCCTCCCACCGCACATGTGGCTCGGGAGGCCGCATGCGGCGCGCCCCGAAGGGCGGGGCGGCGTACGGGATCCCGAGGAACGCTGCCACTCCCTGGTCCATCCGACCCCGCAGCCGACCACTCGCCACCTGAACCTCTGGCGCGCTGTTCACGGCCGTCATCACCTCTCCTGCCGCTCGGAGCTCCGCGGCCTCCGCACGTGGAGCCGTACCAGACACGAGATCGAGCATCACAAGCTCAGGCCAGGGTGTCTTGGACGAATGTTCCGTTCGGTGGTCTCGAAGACCGCCAGTCCTGTCTGGGCTGCAGGTTCCTGATCGTTCACGACGCCCACGGCCCGATATGGTCTCGACCGGCGCCGCGTCTGCGATCGCCTGTGTGATCACCGAACCTCGGCGAGTTCACCGGTGGGCATGTCCACCATCCTCTTCATCAGCGGCTCAACGCGCCGTGCCGACATCACGCGTGTTCGCCGCGACTCAATGCGATCGGACTGATCTACGTGTCATCCATCGAGTACATGCAGAGGCCCGAGCACGCCACCGAGGCCGATTACGTGGGAGGTAATCGCTGCGGCGTAGGAGGCGCTGGCAAGGTGGGCTCGTCCAATCCTGTTGTGGTTCTGAGGAGGCTGGCCATGTCGGTAATTGCCACGTCCATGAGCACGCGAGCTGTGGTGGAGGAGTTGCTGCGCCGGATCGGTGCAGGCGACCCTGAACAGATTGCTGAGATGTACGCCGAGCACAGCGACTGGAAGTTGGACTGGCCCGAGGCGGAGCACGGCCGCGCCGCTACACCATGGATCCAGCACCGGTCCGGCCGCGCTGATGCTGCTGCCCACTACCGAGAGATCGCCGAGCATCACGTTCCTGAGGAGGTGGACACTCAGGTTGAGCGCATTCTGGTCGACGATGCTGACGCGGTGGTGTTGGGTGAGATTCGACAGACCGCCCGATCCACCGGGCGCGCTTATCGCGCCCGGTTCGCCTTGCACCTCACGGTCGAAAACGGCCTCGTCACACGACACCACGTCTATGAAGACAGCCTTGCCGTCGCCCAGGCCTTCGCGCACTGATCATCAACGGCGGCTTGCGTGAGGAGATGACCAGCGCCCTGACCGTCCGTTGAAGGTCGGCGGTGTTTGCGGACTGCGCGCAGTGGCGATTAGTCGGTTGTCGCCGGGGTTCGGCACAATTGCCCATGTGAGAGTCGGATTGCTCGGGCCGTTCGAGGTCCAGAACCGCGATGGGGCCGTGGTGGAGGTTCCTGGGGTTCGGCTGCGCGCACTGCTGGCCGCCCTCGCCCTCGAACCTGGCCGGATCGTCACGCGTGCGAGGCTGGTGGACTGGGTTTGGGGGGAGCAGCCGCCCGCGGACGAAGTGAATGCCTTGCAGGCGTTGGTGTCCAGGCTGCGCAGGGTGCTGCCGGACGGTGTGATCGAGGCCGATTCCGGCGGGTACCGGTTGGCCGTGGCTCCCGACGCCGTGGACGTGGGCCGGTTCGAGCGGCTGGTCGGCCAGGCCCGCACCGCCGAGCCTGCGGCACGGGCGGATCTGCTGCGCTCGGCCTTGGAGTTGTGGCGCGGTACGGCCATGGCGGACATCGCACTGCGAGGCAGCGATGCGTTCGACGCCGCGATCGCGCGTCTGGACGAACTCCACGTTGCCGCGCTCGGGGATCGGGTGGATGCGGATATCCGCCTCGGCCGTGGCTCGGAGTTGGTCTCCGAGCTGACCGAGCTGGTTGCCGCGTATCCGCTGCGGGAAGGGTTCGTGGCGGCCTTGATGCGAGCGCTCGCCGAGGCGGGGCGCGGGAATGAGGCGCTGACCCTGTACCAGCGGACACGCGAACTGCTCGCTGAGGAGCTGGGCGCCGATCCATCGGCCGAGCTCTCCGCGCTGCACACCGCGTTGCTCCGTGGCGAGCTGGGCGAGCGAGCGGAGAATCGCAGGACGAACCTCCGCGCCGAGCTGACGAGTTTCGTCGGCAAGGACAATGACATCTCCGCGGTCGCCGTTCTGGCCATCGGGCACCGGCTGGTCACCTTGACGGGGGCGGGTGGCGCCGGCAAGACAAGACTGGCCACGGAGACCGCGCGGACGATGCTCACCGAGCTGCCGGATGGGGCGTGGCTGGTGGAACTGGCCTCGGTGCAGGCAGGCGGTGACCTGGCGCAGGCCGCCCTGACCGCGCTCGGCCTGCGTGAGCAGCCATTGCTCGGTGGTGAGCGAGGCGGGGAGCCGATGGATCGGCTCATCGCCGCAGTCAGGGAGCGCGCGATCCTGCTGATCCTGGACAACTGCGAGCACGTGATCGAGGCGGCCGCGGCCTTCGCGGATCGGCTTCTGGGGGAGTGCCGGAGGCTGCGGATTCTGGCCACGAGCAGAGAACCGCTCGGTATCACCGGGGAGGTTCTGTGGCAGGTCGAGCCACTCGCGCTGCCCGCGATGGAAGCGAACCCCGCCGAGGTCGGGTCCTCGCCCGCGGTGCGGCTGCTGCGGGACCGCGCGGGTTTGGTACGCAAGGACATCGGCTCCGACGCGCACACCTTGTCGGCCATGGCGCGGATCTGCCGGGCGCTGGACGGGATACCGCTGGCGATCGAACTGGCCGCGGCACGGCTGCGCACCATGTCCATCGATCAGCTGGCACGTGGGCTCGATGACCGTTTCCGTCTGTTGACCGGCGGCAGCCGTACGGCGCTTCCCCGGCACAAGACGCTGCGTGCGGTCGTGGACTACAGCTGGGATCTGTTGACCGAGGCCGAGCGTGGCGTGCTGCGGCGGCTCTCGGTGTTCTCCGGCGGGGCGAGCCTGGAAGCGGCCGAACGGGTGTGCGGGGACGGGGCGTTCGCCGGGGAGCAGGTGCTCGACCTGCTGACCGCGTTGATCGAGAAGTCGCTGCTACTCACCGACGGCGAGGGCACGCCGCGCTACCGGATGCTCAACACCATCAGGGAGTACGCGGCGCACCGGCTCACCGAAGCCGGGGAGAGCGAGCTGGCGCGCCGGGCGCACCTCGCCTACTTCACCGAGCTGGTCGAGACGGCCGATCCGCACCTGCGCCGGGCCGAGCAGCTGGAATGGCTGGCCACGCTCGAGGCCGAGCACGACAACCTCAACGCGGCCCTGCGCGGGGCGATCGCCGAAGGATGGGCCCAGGAGGCGATGCGGCTGGTCGGGTCCGCGGGCTGGTACTGGTTCCTCACCGGGCGCAGGGCCGAGGGCACCGAGTTGAGCGTCGCGGCGGCCTCGATGCCCGGTGAGGTGTCCGATGAGGTGCGGGCGCTGGCCTACACCATCGTGACAGTGTTCCTGACCTCCGGGGTCGGTCGCGATCAGTATCAGGCGCAGGAGTGGATCCGCGAGGCGTACCGGATCACCCAGCGCAGCAGGTCTCGCCACCCCATGCTCGGGTTCGTCGCGCTTTGGGAGCGGATTCTGCAGGACCCGACGGACTTCCTGCCCACGTTGGAGCCGCTCATCGCGGACGATGATCCATGGGTGCGCGCGCAGGCCAGGCTCACGCGTGGCCGATTCCGGCTCACGCTCGGCGGCGACGAGACCGATGTGGACATCGACGCCGAAATCGCCCTTGCCGAGTTCCGCACGCTGGGTGACCGGATGGGGATCTCGTTGGCGCTGACCTTCCTGGCCGATCGGCTCGCCATGGGCGGCGAGTTCGCACGTGCGAGTGAGCTCTACGAAGAGGCGGGCACGGCGCTGACCGAGCTCGGCGTGAGGGAGGAAGTGGTCAGCCTGCGGGCGCGGCAGGCCCAGCTGTACTGGCTGGTCGGCGATGAGCGCTCCAGCGCGTCCGCCATGGAGGAAGCGCAGCGGTGCGCGGGCGGGATCACCTGGCCGGAGGCGCTTACCGACCTGGAGCTTGTGAAGGCGCAGCTGGCGCGCTGGCGCGGCGAGCCGGATGAGGCACGCCGGCACCTGGCCACAGTGCGGGCGATGCTGGGCGGCGAGGAAATGACCGGCTCGACCCTCGTCAGGGCCATGGACCTGCACGGCTATCTCACCGGGGACCTCGAGGAGGCCCGCGCGCATCGGAGGGATGCGTTCCGCGCGGCTGTGGAGACGACGTATCAGCCGCTGATCGCCGAGGTGTTGATCGGGATCGCGGATCTCGCGCTGCGCCAGGGACAGGACGAGCAGGCCGTACGACTGCTCGCGGCGAGCGACGGCGTGCGCGGCACACCGGATCGTTCGCAGCCGGACGCATCCAGGATCGCCGCGGACACGCGCGATCGCCTCGGTGAAACCGTGTTCACCGAGGCGACCCGTGACGGACAGCGGCGGGATTGGCATGAGCTGGCGGAGATCACGCTCGCTTCGTGAACGACGCGCGTGCCCAGAAGTAGCCGATCAACATGATCCCCACACACCAGGCGATCGCCGTGATGGTCGAGCCCGTCGACGGCGCGCCGGTCAGCAGCCCGCGCAGGGTTTCGATGATCGAGGTGAACGGCTGGTACTCGGCGAACTGCCGCGCACCAGGGCCCATCTTGTCGGCCGGCACGAATGCGCTGCTCAAGAAGGGAAGGAGCATCAGCGGGACGCCGACGAGGCCCGCGCTCTCCGGCGACTTCGACGCGAGACCGAACGCGACGGTCAGCCAGCCGATCGCCAGTACCGCCAACACGACGATGCCGATCACGCCGAGCCACTGCGCGAAACTCGCCGACGGCCGGAATCCCATCAGGAACGCGACCCCGATGATGAGCGCGATGGCCACCAGGCCCCGTAGCAGGGTCCCGATCACGTGCGCGTTCAGCACCGCGGACCGGGACACGCTCATGACGCGAAGCCGGTTGATGAATCCGCTCGTCATATCGGAGTTCACCGCGATCGCGGTGGGGCTGATGCCGTAGCAGATGGCCGTCAGGATCAACCCTGGCGTCGCGTAGTCGGCATAGTTGACGCCGACGCTGAACGCGTCGCCGAGCACGTAGACCATCAGGAACATCAGAACGATCGGCATGATGATGCCGTTGAACATTGCCAGGGGATTTCGCATCGTGTGGCGGAAGTTGCGCCGCAGCATGGTCGCGGAGTCCGAGATGACGTTCATCGTGCGTTGACCTTCTTGTTCTGGGGACCGGTGAGGGCGAGGAAGACGTCATCCAGGTCCGGTGTATGCACCGACAGTTCCTCGACGTCGATGGAGTGCGCATCGAGCCGATCGAGCAGCGCGCGCAACGACCGCACCCCGCCGTCGCCGGGTACCCGCAAGGCCAGCTCTTCGGCGTCCATGGTGGACCCGTGCAGGACCTGTGCCGCGACGTCGAGTGCGTGCCGATCGGCGAACCGCAGCCGGACATGGCTGCCGGGAACCCGGCGCTTGAGCTCATCGGCGGTGCCCTCGGCGACCAGCCGCCCCTGATCGAGTACCGCGATACGGTCGGCGAGTTCGTCGGCCTCTTCCAGATACTGGGTGGTGAGGAAGATGGTCGTACCGCTGGCGACCAGTTCCCGGATGATCTCCCACATGGTGCGGCGGCTGCGCGGATCGAGTCCCGTCGTGGGCTCGTCCAGGAAGATGATCTGCGGCTCGCCGACCAGCGTCATGGCAAGGTCCAGCTTGCGGCGCATGCCGCCGGAGTAGGACGCCGCCGGTTTGCCCGCCGCTTCACCCAGATCGAACCGGTCGAGCAACCGGGCGGCTATTCGTCCGGCCTTGGGCAGGTGCAGGAGATCCGCCATCAGCAGCAGGTTCTCCTCGCCGGTGAGCAGGTCGTCCACCGAAGCGAACTGCCCGGTGACCCCGATCGCCGCGCGCACCGCCTTGGTCTCCGTGACCACGTCGTGCCCGGCGACGACCACCTTCCCGGCGTCGGGGGTCAGCAGCGTGGTCAGCACGTTCACCGTCGTGGTCTTCCCGGCGCCGTTGGGCCCGAGCAGGGCGAAGATCGTGCCGGCCCGGACATCCAGGTCGATGCCGTCGAGCACGATCTTGTCTTTGTACGCCTTTCGCAGCCCCGAGGCCGCGATCGCTGAACCGTTCATGGCATCCACGATCGCCGACCGCTCTGATACCAGGCCGTTGTCGTGCTGACACGGCCGCTGACACGGCCCCGCATCAGACCTGATCGCCGCCGGAACCTCCGCCGGCCTGGCGTGTCGCCCGCACAGCACGTTTGTTGCTAAAAGATCGGGACTCCTTGCTGGGTTGCCTGGTCGAGCAACTGGCGTCCCGCAAGAGGGCTCTTCAGGTGAAACTGATACCTGCGGCCGTACCCTATGTACGTTGAGTCAATTCCGTGCTCCCAAGGAAAGAGTGGTTCGCAATTGTTGCGAGCCTTGATTCCCAGAACGACCTGCTTGGCGGATTCTGATACTTCGGTACCGGTGACCTCCTCGCAAAACTTTCCATCGGAGCCCGGCTTGCCAGTGACAATTTCGGCTGTGATCGTGCGGCCATCGGAGCCGACAGCAGCGGTTTCGATCGGATACCAATCTGCTTGCCGGGCGCATCCGGCGGCCAGGAGGGCGCCGATTACCGCTACTACCATTCGGAACGGAAATCTCGCACGATCCACCATGCTTCACTCCGGATCATTCAGGTTGCCTTGCGTTCCTTGATATCGCCGCCGTACGCCTTGGCGGCCAGTCTGATATCGGTGAAGCGCGCCTGACAGCCTCCCGAGGTTACCGCTCTACCGCCGCTGATGATCCCCTTGGCAGTTCGCCCCCGGGTGCCGACGACATGCGCTCCTGCGATGGGGGCATTGAGGCGGCTCGGCCGTAGAGCCGTGATCATTGCCTGACGAAGGCCTGGTCCACCCTGGAGAGTAGGACGAGGATCCTAGATCGCCTCTGCCGAATCCATCTCGAGGTAGGAAGAAACCGCCGGTCCGCGACGGCACGCTGGGATCATGATCGCGATTCGCGCAATGAACCTGAGCACACGCCGCGGCGGCGTACGCGGTAGGAGCACATGGCCGGTCATCGCCGTGATAGCGGCAATGCTGGCGGTGATGGCCCCGGCGGCGTCAGCTTCCCGTGATGACGGGCGGCTGAGGTGGCGGGACTGCGGGAGCGAAGGCGTGCCCACGGACATGCAGTGCGCCTCGATCGAGGTGCCCGCGGACTGGGCGAAGCCGGAGGGGCAGAAGATCACGCTGGATCTGGCCCGGCTGTCGGCCACCGAGCCCGCACGCCGGATCGGCAGCGTCCTGGGCATTTCCAGTGGTTACGGGATCCAGGACCTGACCCGTTCCGCAGCGGATCTCACCGAGCTGCGGCGCAGGTTCGATCTGGTCGGCTACAACACGCGTACCACCACGTGGATCGCACACATGCCCCAAGCATGCACGCAGCCCGGGGGGTTCCTGCACGACCCGCGCAACGCAAAGGAACTCGCGACGATGGCCGCCGCGATGAACGACGCGTTCACGCAGTGCCGGCAGGCGGACACGACGGGGCTGTTCGCGCACTTGGACGCCGTGTCGATCGCCAGAGACACCGAGGCGATCCGCAAGGCGCTGGGCGAACAGCGGCTGAGCTTCATGGCCAGCGGCATCGGCGGGTCGGCGGCCGCCGCGTATGCTCGTCTGTTCCCGCAGCGCATCCGGGCCATGTATCTCGACGGAGTGAACAACCAGACCGAGGGCTGGCCCGCGCAGCGGCTGCTGGCCCTGCCCGTCATGCAACAGATGTTCACCAGGTTCGCCGACTGGTGCACGAAAACTGCCGCTTGCGCACTGCATGGTCAGGACGCCGAGGCGGTGTGGCGCAGGCTCCTGCGAGATGCTGATCGCCATCCGATTCCGGTCACCTCATCTCAGTACGGCGATGGGAAGCTGACTGGATGGCTGCTGACATCCACCCTCCCTCTCGATCCGGGGCGGCAGAACGCCAACTGGCTCACCTTTGCAGACGCGGTGGACAAGGCGCGGAGTGGGGACGGGTCAGGGTTCGCCGATCAGGCCCTCTACAACGTGCGGTACGCGGCAACGCCGGCAGCGCAGGTGATGAGTTGTGGGGATGACCGCGGATACTCCAGCTATGCCCAGCTTGAGGACTTCCGTAGGAAAGCGCGGAAGATCTCACCTGAGTACGCGGGAGCGGCAATCGACGCGCTCGGCTGCACAGGCTGGCCACTGCCGGTCGCCAATCCATCCCGCCCGCTGCTCACGCGGGGTCTGCCGCCCTTCCTAGGGGTGGGCACCACGTGGGTCGACTACACCTCGACCAAGAGCTTCACAAGCATGATCCCGGGATCGGTGACCATTCCCTACGACGGGCCCGGTCACGTCATGTACCTGTCGGGCAAGAAGTGCCCGATCCGTCACGCCACCAGATACCTGATCGACCTGACACTCCCGGAACCGGGCGCAGTCTGCCCCACCGAATGATCAACGCTTAGGGTCAAGCCAGGGTGGCGATGTGCTCCTAAGCCGTCCGAGCCGTCGCGGCGCGCCAGCCGAAGGTGACGGCGCCGGCCAGGAGCACCACCCCGGACAGCACGCCGCTGACGAGCGGTACCCAGGCGACGGCGGCCGTCGAGGCCAGAACGAGGCCGGCAGTACCGAGCAAGGTCAGCACCCCGCCGGGCACGGCGATGCTCCGGTCCTTCCAGATCGGCGCCAACGCGATGAAATGCACGCCCACCACCAACGCCACCCAGGCCACGTTGGCCTGTTCAGGACGTCCCCATGCGGCCAGTACCCGGAGCCCGCCGAAGAGCAGGATCGCCTCGGCGGCCACGACGATCAGGTAACCACGGCTGAACATGTTCCGCCGCGGTCCTGCGGCGGGCCGCTGTTTCCGGGCGGTGGTGAACCACATGGCGACCACGCTCGCGGCTGCCAGGCAGGCGGCCAGCCGCAGGAGGTTCACGCTCACGGCGTTCAGCGGGCTCTGCGCGTTGACAACCACGAAGACCGCGCCGAAGACCGCGCCAACCAGTAATCCAGTCATTCTCTGCATGACGTCATTGAAGTCCTCGCCGCACCCCGCCTGCATGGGGGCTGGGGCGAGGACGAGGTCGGCCTGGCACTACCTCGCCGTGCCGCGCAGGTAGGCGAGCACCGCCAGCACCCTCCGGTTGTCGTCCTGGGTCGCGGGGAGCTCGAGCTTGCCGAACACGCTGGCCACGTGCTTGCCGACGGCCGCCTCCGTGATCGACAGGGCGCGGGCGATGGCGCCGTTGGAGCGTCCTTCGGCGATCAGAGCGAGCACCTCGCGTTCGCGCGGGGTCAGCCGGTGCGTCGGCTCGCTGACCTCCCGGGCTCTGGACCAGGTCTGCTCGAACAGGTCGATGAGGGTGGTGATCAGACTCTGCTGCCTGATCACCAGGGCGCCCGGCGAGTGGGCGACTGGGGTGATCCGGACGAACGCCACCGCGCGATCGAAGACGAGCAGCTGCTGGATCGGCTCGTCGACGACCCGGTGCAGGTCACCGGCGGCGTGCAGCTCCCCGATCCGGGCCGCCTTGCGCGGGTCGTCCAGCACGCTCGAGTGGATGATCGTGCGCATCGCCATGCCGCGCCGCAGCTCGTCCAGCACACTGAGGCGGCTCTGCTGCTCCTGGCGGCCGGTGTCCGGCGAGCCCACCGGGTGCATCGCGCGCAACTCGCCGGCCGTGCGGGCGGCCTGTGCGATCTGCTGCCGGACGAGTTCGCTGTCGTCCAGTCGTTCGACGTCGACGGGGATGCCGCGCAGCTCCCCCACCACCTCTTTCAGTCGTTGGGCAAGCTGGGCCAACGACGCACTCTCGTCCACATGCCTCCTTTGCTCCGATCACGTCGCCCTCGCCCCAGCGCGACTGCTACCTGCAGATTCTGGCCGGTGCGATCGGCGCAGCGCTAATTGGCCCACGACTCCGCTGACGTCGCCCTGCACCGCTGCGTCGCCCGCCCGGATCGTCCGGTGGACCGGCAACGGGTTTGCTCGGCCTACAGCTGAGACCATCCCGACCCATAACACTTCCTGTCATCGATATTGACCCGTATGACCTAAGAAGTTACGTTTCGTCGGCAGATCGGGGGCCCCAGCGTCACACAAGGAGCCAGCCCATGATCCGAAGAATGCTGACGTTCTGCGCGATCGTCGCGTTACTCGCCGGACTCTCCACCCCCGCCCTGGCGGCGGACGCGACCCGTACACCAGGCTCGCCCTCCTACACCGTGACTCTCACCAGCGACTCCTCGGGCACCACGTGGACCGGCCACGAGAGCGTCAGCTTCACGAACCTGTCCGCCGATCCCCTCAACGAGGTCTATCTGCGCCTCTGGGACAACTTTCACGGAAGCTGCCCGTCCACGCCGATCACGGTCACGAACGTCACCGGCGGTACGCCCAGCCCGCTGACCGTCGCCTGCACAGCGCTGAAGATCACCCTCCCCGCGCCGCTCGCCCAGGGGCAGAACGGCTCGGTCGGCTTCGACCTGAGCATCGTCGTGCCCAGCGGCGCCGACCGGTTCGGCCACGACGGCGCGTACAACTTCATCGGCAACGCCCTCCCCGTGCTGGCCGTACGAGACGGCGCCGGATGGCATCTGGACCCCTACACCAACAACGGCGAGTCCTTCTACCAGCTCGCCAGCGACTACAACGTCACCCTGGACCACCCGAGCTCGCTGCTCGTGCCCGCGACCGGCACCTCTGTGGACACCCCCGGCAGCGCCGGCCGTACGATCACCACCGCGACCGCCACCCACGTCCGCGAGTTCGCCTGGGCGGCCGGCCCGTTCACCAAGACCACCGGCACGACCAGCACGGGCGTCACCGTGAACGTCTTCCGCGTCAGCGGCGTCAGCTCCTCCAGCGCCACCTCGATGATGAACACCGCCAAGAACTCGCTCGTCGCCCACGCCGACCGCTTCGGCGCCTACCCCTACGACGAGGTCGACGTCGTCCTTGACAACAACTTCTGGTTCGGCGGTATGGAGTACCCGGGGTTCGTGCTTGACGTGGTCAGCTCCACCGCGCTCGCCCATGAGCTCGCCCACCAGTGGTGGTACGGCATCGTCGGCGACGACGAGTACAACACCCCATGGCTGGATGAGTCCTTCGCCGACTACGCCACCGACCTGTACCGGGGAGTCAGCGGCACCAACTGCTGGAACAGCGTCTCCTGGCAGTCGTCGGCCGAGAAGATCAGCAACTCGATGGCCTACTGGGACGCCCATCCCAGCCGGTACAGCACGGTCGTCTACACCTACGGCAAGTGCGCCCTGCACGACCTGCGCCGCCTGATCGGCACGTCGACCATGCAGACGCTCCTGCACGACTACGCCGCCTCACACTGGTACGGCATCTCCACGGTGGCGGACTTCAAGGCCGCCGCCCAGGCCGCGACGACGGTCGACCTGTCGTCGTTCTGGACCACGCACCGCATCTAGGCCTTTCGTGGCCACGTGCCGCCCATTCGCCCGCCGCCTCCTCGTCCAGAGCCTGTACGGATGCGCACAGCGGCGGGCGGATGCTGGACCCCGAAGAGTTCCATCCGGGACGCATGGCGGCGGCGTTTGATCGGACCGGATATCGGCCGGCGTGTTTAGTGGATTATGGCCGTTATGAGAGGGTCTATCGCTCAGGCATCGCGGGGGCACCACCACACTTCTGCCACCCCAAGCCATCACATAAAGGGCAGTAGATATCAGAAACGATGATATCGGGCTAAATCTTCCACAGGAAGATCCGATTGCTGAGTGAGCACTCTGACTTATCTCTTAACTAGCCACGACGCCGCTCTGATACGATCTCTGCTCCCTTGACTGGCTGGAGGCTTGGTGGCCGAAGTGCTGGCCCTGTTAGCTGAAGACCCCCGGACGGTCGGCCCCTACCGCCTGGAGGGGCGGCTCGGGGCGGGCGGGCAGGGCACCGTCTATGTGGCGCGGGGCGACGACGGCGTGCTCGTGGCGGTCAAGCTGCTACACCCGCACCTGATGGCCGACCATCGCGAGCAGCGACGCTTCCTGCGCGAAGTGGAGACCGCCAAACGGGTCGCGCTGTTCTGCACGGCCCAGGTGCTCGACTCCGGGTTCGTCGGAGGCAGGCCGTACATCGTCAACGAGTTCGTCGACGGACCATCGTTGCAGACCGCCGTGGAGGACAACGGTCCGCGCGGCGCGGCCGCTTTACAGCGACTGGCGATCAACACCGCGACCGCCCTGGCGGCCATCCACGAGGCAGGGGTGGTGCACCGCGACTTCAAGCCCGGCAACGTGCTGCTCGGGCCCGACGGGCCGGTCGTCATAGACTTCGGCATCGCCCGGGCGCTGGATCTCAGCCAGTCGGTCGTCAGCAGCCAGCCCATCGGCAGTCCCGCCTACATGGCGCCCGAGCAGATCGCCGGCGGCGAGGTCGGGCCTGCGGGCGACCTGTTCACCTGGGGCGCGACCATGGTCTACGCGGCCACCGGGCAGCGCGCCTTCGCCGGCAACTCGATCCCCGGCATCCTGCACACGATCCTGCACGGCGAGCCGGACCTCGGCGGGCTGGAGGGGCCGCTGCGGGCGCTGCTGGAGGAGTGCCTGGCCAAGGACCCAGCCCGGCGACCCACCGCCACCCAGGTGATCGAACGTCTGCGCGCGCTTCCGTCCCCTGCCTGGCACACACGTCCGGTCGCCCGCTCGGCAGGCTTCGCCGCCCCAGATGCGCCCGGAGTTCCGGTCGGTGTCCCGACCGCTCCTGGAGCCGCTGTCGTACCTGCTCAGAAAAGGGGCGGTCGGCGGCGCGGCCTGATCATGGGGACGGCGAGCGCGGCGGCCTTGCTCGTCGCCGTGGTGACCGGCTACTTCGCCTTGGTGCCCAGAGACTCCGACAACCACACGGCGGGGGTGACGCTGGCGATGTCGCTACCAGTGACTTCGCCTACCCCCAGCGCACGTGAGACGCCGACCGCGCATGGCACGCCCACACCGGGGGCCACCAGGGAGTCACTGTCGGCCGAGGCCGTGCCCAGCATGAGCCCCGTCAAGCCGAGCACGCCGAGCCAGACCCGCAAGCCGTCGCGCACCAAAGCCCCAGTTGAGCCCACCACCAGCGCGCCCACCACCGACGCACCCACCACGAAGCCGACCCACAAGCCCGTGAGAAAGCCGACCAAGACCACGCCACCCCCGAGCGACGACCCGCCCGCGGCCTCCCAAGGGACGATCACCCTCGACGACGCCCAGGCATACTGCAAGGCACAGGGCTACAGCATGGTCTCCAATAACTGGAACTCTCTGTCGTGCTTTGGTGGCGCGAGCTACGCCCCGGTGAGCATCACCCCGACAACGGTGTGCCAGTGGAAGTACCAGGGCCGCGACGCGGTCGCCGAGCAACCTCCGAACGCGTGGGCGCTTGAGCGGACCTGCCGGTTGTCATGACGCGCGTCCAGCGCTCAGACCGCCGACATGACCCATCCGCACGCCCATCCGCGCGCCCGTCCACAGGGCCCTCCAAGCGCCCGTCCACCCGAACGACGGTTCCGGTCCCGACGGTCAAGACCTGCACGACGACCAGGACGGGCAAGGTCACGACCCGCCGCTGCTCCTGACCCCGGCCTCGGCGGCCAGGACACCGTGTCCCGGCTTCTCGATTCAGGCCGCCGGGTCTGACCCCTCGCGACGGGCGTCCGTCCTGCCATCGTGCACAGGCGCGCGTGCCCGTCCGTGAAGCGCCCGCGCGCCGCAGAAGGCCGGCGGCCGCGATCGGTGAGCATTTTTGAGGAAGACATCGCAAGATCACTGTGCGACGTTCTTGGTGACGAACGTCTCGCTAACGGAGGGTCTCGCGGCGGATCTCAGGGGGCCGCCGCCGCCGGTCATCGATTGGGGAAATCATGTTGAACCGACGGCAGTTCCTGGCGCTCGGCGTCACCGTGGGCGGTGCGGCGGCGCTGCCGTTCAGCCAGCTGATCCCTGCGGACGCCAACGAAGGGGAGCCGATCCACAAGGGCTACCACCTCGGCAAGAGGGTCAGCGGCACCGGGGTGCGGCCGGCCGTGACGGCGTTCACCGAGCAGATGCCCGTGCCGCCGGTGGTCCAGCCGGCGCAGTCGGCAAGCGGCGTGGACATCTACATGATCCCTATCCGGGCCTCGACCGCCGAGTTCATCCCCGGCCTCAAGACGCCTGTGCTGACCTACGCCGGCTCGTTCGTCGGGCCGACGATCCGTGCCAGGACCGGCCGTCCCGTGAAGGTGTTGTACGCCAACCAACTGGACCAGCCCGCGAACGTGCACCTGCACGGCGGCCACGTGCCCGCGGTCAGCGACGGCCACCCCATGGACGTCATCCAGCCCGGCCAGACCCGGGTGTACGACTACCCGAACCTCCAGCAGGGCGCGACCCTGTGGTACCACGACCACAGCCACCACACCGAGGCCGAGCACGTCTACCGCGGCCTGCACGGTTTCTACCTCATCGAGGACCCGGCGGAGCAGGGGCTCGGGCTGCCGAAGGGGCAGTACGACGTGCCGATCATGCTGCGCGACGCGGAGTTCGACAAGGACGGCGGCCTGATCTTCTTCGACGATCCGGCGAACCGCACCACCATCCTGGCCAACGGCAAGATCCAGCCGTTCTTCCCCGTGGCCGCGCGCAAGTACCGGATCCGCCTGCTCAACGCCTCCAACGAGCACGTTTTCCAGCTGAACCTCGGCGGCCAGGAGATGGTGCAGATCGCCTCCGACATCGGCCTGCTGCCCGCGCCGGTGCCCCTGACGGAGCTGGTGCTCGCCTCGGCGCAACGGGCCGAGATCGTGGTCGACTTCTCCCGTTTCGCCGTCGGCACCAAGCTGGTGCTCTCCAATGGGAGCGAGCCCGTCCTGCGGTTCGACGTGGTGCGCGAGGCCCTGGACCTCAGCCACCTGCCCGCCACCCTGCGCCCGCTGCCCCCGTTGCCCACCGCCACGACCGAGCGGGAGGTGGCGATGAGCTTCGACCTGTCGAGTACCAGCCCGGTCGGTCTGGTCAACGGCAAGCCGTACGACCCGAACAGGGTCGACTTCCAGATCAAGCGGGGCAGCACGGAGATCTGGAACGTCATCAACGCCGACGCCATCGAGGGCGTCGACATCGACCACACCTTCCACATGCACATGACGCACTTCCGGGTGCTGGACCGCGACGGCGGCAAGCCGCCCCTGCCGCAGGACGCCGGGCTGAAGGACACCGTGCGCGTCCCGCCGCGCTCGAGGGTGCGCGTGCAGGCGACCTTCCCCGACTACCTCGGCAAGTTCGTCTACCACTGCCACTACCTCGAGCACTCATCCCTCGGCATGATGGCGCAGATGGAGATCGTCTCCTAAGGTCGGCGCGCCTCGACGGCGGCCAGGCGGCGCCGGAGGTGGGCGCGCTCGGGCTCGCTCCCGGCCGCCTCAAGAGCCACGCGGTAGGCCGCGGCGGCCTCGGGAAGGCGGCCGAGCCGGTGCAGCAGGTCGGCACGCGCCGCCAGGTAGGGATGGTAGCCGCGCAGCCGCGGCTCGCCGGCCAGCTCGTCCAGCAGCGTCAGGCCCGCCTCGGGCCCGTCGCGCATGGCCACGGCCGCCGCCCGGTTCAGCGCGACCACCGGTGACTGGTCGAGCGCGAGCAGCACGTCGTACAGGGCCACGATCTGCGGCCAGTCGGTCGTGGCCAGGTCCGCCGCCTCGTCGTGGAGCGCCGCGATCGCGGCCTGCACGCCGTACACGCCGGGCGGGCCGCCGCTCAGCGCGGCCACCACCAGCGCCGAGCCCTCCTCGATCATGGCCCGGTCCCAGCGGCCGCGGTCCTGCTCGTCCAGCAGCACCGGCTCGCCGTCGGGACCGGTACGGGCATCGCGGCGCGCATGGATCAGCAGCGACAGCGCGAGCAGCCCGGCGACCTCCCGCTCGGCGGGCAGCAGCCGACGCAGGATCCTCGCCAGCCGGATCGCCTCCTCGGTCAGGTCCAGCCGCTGCAGGTCGGGGCCGGAGCTGGCCGCGTACCCTTCGGTGAAGATCGAGTAGACCACCTGGAGTACACCGGGCAGCCGCTCCGGCAGTTCGTCCGCGCCGGGCACGCGGAACGGGATGCGGGCCTCACGGATCTTCTTCTTCGCCCGGACGATCCGCTTGGCCATCGTCTGGACCGGCACCAGGTAGGCCCGCGCCACCTCCGGCGTGGTCAGCCCCGCCAGGCAGCGCAGCGTCAGTGCCCCGCGGTCCTCGGGGGGCAGCGCGGGGTGTGCGCAGGTGAAGAACAACTGCAGCCGCTCGTCCGGCAGATCGCCGTCCGCGTCGGGCGGCGGGGCGTGCGCCGCCCGCTCCGCCTCCACCTGCAGGACGGCCAACCGCGCTGCCAAGGCCCGGTCGCGCCTGAGCCGATCGACCGCCTTGCGCCGCGCCGTCGTCATCAGCCACGCGCCCGGCTTGGGCGGCACGCCCTCGACCGGCCAGTGCTTCAACGCCGCCTCGATGGCGTCCGAGGTCACCTCCTCGGCGAGGTCGAGATCGCCGAAGCGCCGCACCAGCGCGGCCAGCAGCCTGCCGCGCTCCTCACGGAAGACCGCTTCGACGTCACGCATCGAAGTCGGCGACCGGGCGCACCACCACCGACCCGCCGCCGCGCGCGCCCGGGCAGCGGGCGGCCCAGTCGAGCGCCACGTCCAGGTCCGGCACGTCGATCACGTAGAAACCGCCCAGAACCTCCCGGGTCTCGGCGTACGGCCCATCGGTCACGGTCCGCGCGCCGTCCCTCCCGACGCGCACCGTCGTGGCGGTCACCAGATCGGCCAGCGACTCGCCGGACACCCAGATGCCCGCCTCCCGCACGGCCTTGTCGTAGGCCATCCAGTCTTCGACGGTGCACGGGTCGTCCTGGGCGGCGGTACCGGCGTTGATCAGCATCATGTACTTCACGGTGTTCCCCTTTTCGTGGAGGCAGCGTACGGCAGGCTCGCCGCACGCCATCACCACGAACGGACCCCGGCCAGATGGACACGGCCTCCCAACAATTTTCTCCCCACGCAACCACCCCCTCGAGCCGCCGCCCGCGCCAAGGCGGGCAGTAGGGCGTTTCGGTCGTACGGCGAGACGGACCGGCGTGCCAGGCCCTCGCCCGGCGCCGTGCGCTGAGTGGGGATGGCGGCCTGGCATGGATGATCGCACGCCGTTGCACGAGGCCCCAGCGGACACCGGACGGCACGCGCCCGGCTCGATACGACTACTGACCTCGTAGCCCTCCGGGCGGGCGGTCAGGCGGCATAAGGCCAGCTCCTTTCAAGCCGCGCGCCGTCGCCTGGTGATGGTCCCGATCGCGGGCAAGCAGATCGCCCGCCGCTCGCCAAAAACGGCAACCGCAGAGTCGCGGGTTGCGGTTACGACCGCAGTCGCCCGGGTACTGGCGGTCAGCCGCCGGGCCTGGTGAACTCCACGCCGTCGAACCGGAACACCGTGATGCGGCCGGGGTAGTCGCTGACCGCCAGAAGTCGCCCGTCGGCGGAGAAACCAACCGCCTGGTACCAGCCTGACCGCTCGCCGGGTACGGCGAAGTGCGGCTCCAACGGCTGTCCGTTCGCAACGTCATAAACGATGACCGGGCCACGGTCGAGGACGCCGGCGAGCAGGGTGCCGTTGGGTGACAGTGCGAAGTCACTCAACCGCTCGCACCCGTACCGCTCGTCCTCAATCGCCCAGCACAAGGCACCGGATTCCACCGAGACGCCAAAGCATCCTGACGTCGCGCCGCTCGCGACAAGGATTTGCTCGGCCCCGTTGAACGCCAGCTTGTCGAACCGGCGGCTGATTCCCTGGAGTCCTGCTGGGAAGGGGAACGGGGCGGCGAGCACTCGCTGACCAGCGTCGACATCCCAGATCTCGAGGTCGTACTCCGTATCGCGGTTGTCCGGGTCGTGGGCGAGGCCGACGAGCCGGCCCGACGGCGACAGCGCGGCGGTGGTCTGGAAGCGTTTGCCTGCCGGAAGATCGAGGCACGAACCGCCGTCCGGGCCCAGCACTCGCGGCGCGTGATCGTTGTCCACCACCAGCATCCGCTGACGGGCGGTGTCCCACCCTGGCCGGGTGTAGGGCAGGCGCTGGACATGACCGGTGGCGAGCGCCACCGTGTAGCTCACCTCCACGAAGGTGATCGTGTCGCGGACGGTGAACGTCAGGTGCGATCCGTCCGGCTCGAACGTCACAGTATGGATCAGCGAGTACTGATACGCATCGGTGTACACCACCTGGCGGGCGCCGGTCCGTAGGTCGACTGTCTGCACATCGGAGCCGGCATGACCGATCCGGTCGGGGATGCCGCGTGCGACCGCAACGGTGTGGCCGTCCGGGTGCAGAGCGATCGCCACGACGCCGTTCGTCGCCCGCGTCGCGCACTGGACGACGACGTCGCCCGGTTCGGTTGCGGCGACGTCGTGGAGCAGGGCGTACCCGTCACGCATCTTCTCGGCGACGATCTTCTCCAGGGCCTCGCGCGCCGCGCCCCCGTCATCGAACGACTTCGTGCGCCCCTGAGGCTTCCCGGTACCGGCCCACCAATTCCGGTGCAGCTCAGCCCCGTCGACTCGGAGTTCCAGATACTTAGGCTTCGAGGCACCGGGATGGGTCAGGAGAATCTGGTCACGATCCACCCGCGGCATCATAGAGGCCTCCAGCACACAAGTGGGCAGCCCAGCTCGACCGCTAGGCAGGCGGCCGTGCCGCTTCTAACCTGTTTACGGCTGTCGGTACTTTCGATCCCTGCCAGGTAGTCGTCGTCTGATGGAACAAAGAACCCGCTCGTCCGATACGCCCCCTTGGCGGCTCGACAGTCCTGCTCGCCACCCTGCCAGCCAGCGACACCGGCACCCTCGACGACACAGCCCGGCTCCACCTCGCCGCAACCGACGCCGCCGTCCTCGCCGACTCCGGCCGACTCCGGCCGACTCGCCGCGTCCACCAGCGGCGCCGGCGGCACGCGACCGCGTTCGCCCGGATGCACCCGACGAAGAGGAGCAGCGCGGATCTTGCCGCTCCCATCATCCTGTTATAGATCCCATAGAGAGAGGTCGACTACCAGGCGTCCACACTGAGCGCACCACATGGAGCACATGTGCATCACCTCTGGGAGCGGCTTGAGATGGCTATGACGTGGTTCCTGCGGATGGCGGCAGCGGGGGCCCTGGCCGTAACGGTTGTGTCGCCTGCCGGCGCAACGGCCCTGGCCACTGACACGGCGCCGCTTCAACCGCTGAGTCTGGCGGGCCTCGATCTGCGCGCCGGATCCGACCCTTACACCGTGCCGCCCTCAGTGGAGTACGAGCAGGTGGGCATCGGCGGGGCGCTCAGCGGGAACGACCGTACCGCGTTACCGGGCAGCGAGGATGCCGCCTGCGCTGCTCGGGCGGCGTATCTGCCGCGGGTGCCGGTCCGCTCCTGGTTCTGCTGGGACGCCGCAGCCCAGGGCGACAAGGACGACGTCCCGCACTCTCCCTGGGTACCGCAAGGGCTGGCCACCTCCGGCGAGGCCCAGCTCGACGGCACTCCGATCGGCAGTGAGCACAGGGCGCTCATCACCAGCTGGGCCTGGCTGAACTCGCCCGACCCGAACGCACCCGACTACCGCACCAACTCCGTGAACCTGTCGGTCGTCGACCTCGACGAGCGCCGCTACCGCAACGTCCTGCCCGTGTGGGTCGACGGGCAGGGCAAGCTGCGACGCATCTACGGACACGGCGGCGGCCTGGCGTGGTACGGCCCCTATCTGTTCATGACCTCCAGCTCCAACTGGAACGGCTACTCAGGCCCCGACTCCACCCAGCACACCCTCCGGGTGTTCGACACCCGCAAGATCTACCGCAAGAAGGACGGAGGGGGTGGTGACTACCGTTACGTCATTCCCGAGGTACGCCACTACATCACCCCCATCCTCCTGGACTTCGTCTCCCTGGACCGCCACAGCTCCGGCGGCGCAAGCTTGATCGCGGGCACCTACAAGCGCTCCAGCGGCACCTCCGCCTCCCTGGCCGGCACCAAACTGGTCCGCTACCGCTTCCAGCCACCCCCCGACGGCGACTACCGGGTCATCACCACCCCTGTGCAGGCCTGGGTGTCGACCGCCCCGGCCGACCCGGCCGACGCCATCAGCGACGTGCAAGGCGTCCAAGCCGACGGCGACCGTCTCTACCTCAACATGTCGGCCGGCTCGCACCCCGGCCCCGACCCCCGCAGACGCTTCGCCACCGTGAACGTCAGCGGCCCCGCCTCGACCTGGACGATCAACGCCCACACAAGCTGGGCCTACCGGCCGGAGGACCTGTCGCTGTGGTACGCCACCGGCGAGCTCTGGGGACTCACCGAAGGCGAGGAGGAGCGGGTCGTCTTCTCCGTCGGAGTCGCCGACACCGATCCCCCATGACCGTTCCTCTCGCCGAGGCCGCCGCATTCGTCCACAGCGAGCGCAAAGCACCGGCTTGGCCGGTGCTGACGGGCCGCTGCGCGATCTGGGTGTGCAGAACGCGCACCTTCTCTCATTACCGTGATCCCCGCACCGAGAGAAGGGGGTACGAACATGCGCACAAGGATCATGGCCGTGGCCGTCGGGCTGGCGCTGACGGCCGGCGCGCTGGGAGCAGGACCCGCAGCCGCCGAGGACAAGGTGACGTACCGGCTCAAGCCGCACGTGAACGCGCTTAAGCAAGGCGCCTGTCCTGCGGGTGACAAGCAGTGGTTCGAGAATAACGACAAGGATGGAGCGCAGATCGCCTGGACGTACACCAACGGCAGCCGTCCCTGCGTGACAGTTCTCTACGAGGCGGTGACGACCTCCCGCCAGTGTGATTTCTACTTCTACGTTCCGCGCGGTTTCGCGACGGCGCTCGTCCGCTTCGACTTCACCACCGCCGACGGGACGTTCGTCGACGGGCCCGGCACGTACGGCCTCGACGAGGAGGACCTCGAAGGCTGGCAGCACATCGGCACCGGAGCGCGAGTAACTTCGATCTTCTTCACCGACGCGAACGGGCAACGGTACAAGAGCAAGATGCTCGGGTGGGGCATGGATGAGAACCACTGGCTCAAGCAGGTGTGCCCGCAGGTGGGCCGGAGGAGTAGAGGGTGATCAGAGCCTCGCGAGGCGGCGGCGGACCTCGGCGAGGCGGCGCTCGATCTCCGGCAGGAAGAACGGGCCGATCAGCGCTCGGTCTTCCCGCAGCCGCCGCTCCGCCTCCTCGTGCGCCCGCCGTACCAGATCGACGACCGCCTGCCGGCCTTCCAGGTAGCCCTCCTGGACGGCCGCGGCGCGGTCTCGGGCGAGCACCCGATCGAAGGCCACCTTCTCCTGGATGAGCAGATCGCGCAAGGTGGACGCGCCAACGGTGAAGGCCAGCGGCCACAGCAGCGCGGTGAGGTCGGCCAGGCGGACGGGGAGCGGGAGGAGGGCGGAGCAGGCGGTGAAGACGGCCGCGGAGGCGGCGACGGTGGCGGCACGCCGGCCGCGCGACAGGTCGCGGACGTACATGACCGCGAGCGGCCCGACGAAGAGCGGGAAGTGCAGGAACGGCATCCTGGTCAGCCCGCCGGCAGCGGGGTTGGCCAGCAGCGCCGTCGCCGCCAGCGCGTCCACTGCCCCGAACGCGAGCGCTGCTGCCAGGACCCGCCCATGCGCGCAGTCGCCGTCGGCGACGATCTGCCGATGAGACCACCAGGCGACCGCCAGCCCAATGATCACGAGGAGCAGGCTGGCCGGAAGGGGCACCGCGTCCAGCTTGGGCCATGAATGCGAGAGGCTGCCGACCGCTCCCAACGCGATCATGCTGGGCCCCGGGTCGAGTGAGGGGACCCGGGCCGGGGTGTCCTCGGGAAGGATCACCAGTTCGGTGCCGATCCGTACCTCCTGGCGCTGTCCCAGTGGTCTGGGGTCCGCCACGGTCACCACGACGAGGTCTCTGGGCGCGAGCCGTACCAGCTCCGCCTCCAACCGGGCCACCTGGTGACGGGACAGCAGGAGGGAGGTGCAACCGCCCTCCGTACGTAACCGCACGTCCCTGGCCAGGTCGGGGCTGGCCAGGTTGTGGCGTTGCTCCCAGCGCAGCAAGGCGGCGGACAGGTAGTCGGAGCAGCCGATGGTCTGCTCGGCCAGGTGCTGGCGCCAGGCCGCCAGCGGCGAGTGGACGGCCTTGCCTGGTACGGCGAGCAGGGGCCACGTACGGGTGATCAGGTCGACCACGGTGTCGGCGCCCACCGCGACACTGTGCCGCCCGGCGAGCTCGGCCTGGCCACGCGCCGCCTCCTGGTCCGCGAGGGCGGTGCGGAGGTGCGCGTGCAGGCGCAGCTCCAGGTAGCGGCCCAGCCCCAAGCCGCACAGCACGGCGAAGGCCGGCCAGAGGAAGGGAGACACGCTGCCCGGCCGCGCCGCGGCGAGCAGGGCGGCGTTGGTGGCCAAGCCCACCGCCAGGGGGACGGCAAGGGCTCGGCCGCCACGGACCAGGGCCAGTTCGAAGGCCAGAGGCGCGGCCAGGAGCGCGGGGGCGTCGATCGGGTCGCCCATGACGACCGACCAGCCCGCCACGTCGGCCATGTCCAGCGCCAGGCGCAGCCCCGGGGGAACGCGCAGGCCCCGGCGCAGGCGGAGATAGAGCACCGCGTCATAGCTCAGGCAGAGCACGCAGGCGGCCAGCGCGGCCGGCGGGGTGAGCCGCCGGCCCGTCACGGCCATGACACACACCGCGATCCGGGCGACGAGGCGCAGGTTGAGGAAGAACTGTGTGGTCGTGAAGGCGGTGGTGGCGGCGGCGAGCTGGGCGAACGGCGGCAGCTCAGTCGGCAGCCCAGTCGGCGGCTCAGCCATCGCCGGCCTCAGGTGGCTGGGTCTTGACCCGGGTGGCCCACTGCAGGAACCGGGAGATCTGCGGCAATGACGGAAGATCCTGGCGGCGGTCCGGGGTTCGGCCGTCGGAGGTCATCGCTGTCAGCCGGGCCTCCCGGTTGAAGTCCCGGCGCAGCCGCTCCCACGCGCGCGAGCGGGGATTGCGCCGTTCGGCGATCGTGGCCGGCAGGCCGTGCTCCAGCGCGTGCCGTACGGCCCGGTTGACCAGGCTGTGACGGGACACGCCGTGCCTGACCTCCTCCTCGCAGTCGATCGGCGGCGGCACGGCCCGCCGCGGGTCGCGCACGGTCGCCAGGAGCACGGCGGTGTCGGCGAGTTCGCCGCGATGGTAGAAGTAGTCGGCCCTGGCCTCCTTCATCCTGCGGCGGATGGCGCCGTCGAGGAAGTGGCCGGTGATGACGATGACCACGGTGTGCGGGCTGGTCGCGCGGATGGCCTCCACCACCGCCACGCCGGGGAAGTGGTCGTCCGCGCGGCGCTCGTCGGCGGCGTCCACCAGGGCCACGTCGATCCGGGGCCAGCCCTGCCAGGTCATCGCCCGCTCGTGGTCGAGCACGGCCACCACCTGCAGGCCGGGCGCGGTGGAGAGGATGGCGGCCAGGCCGAGCCGGTTGATGTCGTCGTCGTCCACGATCACCAGCCGTCGCGCGGAGATGTCACGGTCCATGATCGGCGCCCGTCTACCGACCGTCATCCATGGCGCGGCGGCAGGCGGCCAGCGTGGCCGCGCAGGCCAGGCGGAGCCGGTCCTCTCCGACGGACGCGGCGAGCCCCACCGCCTCGCGGGCCAGGGGCAGGGCTTCGCTCGCCCGGTCCAGTGCCAGGAGGTACCGGGCGGCCTGGTGCAGCGCGCGGCCGAGCACGTGTGGCCGCTCCGGCGTGAGGCCGCGCAGGAGGACGATCGCCTCGGTCACGGTGTCCAGGGCGACGCGCGGGCGCCCGCTGTTGAACTCGTGCTCCGAGCGGGCCCGCAACTCCAGCGCCCGCTCGAAGCTCTCCTCCATCGAGTGCACGAGGAGCCTCCTGCCGTCCCGCGGACCCCCGCTCGCCGTGGAGCCCTGCTCACTCCCCGATCATGGGCGTCCGGTGGCTGTCGCGTCTGTCCCGGCGCCTGTCCCCGGTTCCGGGGACAGCGGGAGGACGATCTCCACGCTCGTGCCGCGATCGGGCGCGGAGTCGATGGCGACCGTGCCGCCCACGCCCTCGATCCGGCCCTCGATCGACTGCCTCAGGCCGAAGCCGGGCCCGTGCCCGCGGGCGAAGCCGCGCCCCTCGTCGGTGACGCGTACGACGAGCCGTCCGCCCAGCAGCCGCGTGCTCACCTGGGCGCGCCTGGTTCCGGCGTGCTTGACCACGTTGACCAGGGCCTCCTGGACGGCTCCCGCCGCTGCCGCGACAACGGCGGCGGACAGCGGCGGGCTGCCGGCGAGATCGGACTCCACCTCCAGGCCGAGGGCTCGGGCCCGCGCGATCGCCACGGTCAGCGACTCCCCCAGGGTCGAAGGGCCGCTGTTCCCGTCCAGGTAACGGCGCAGCCAGGCGGCCTGGTCGGCCACGTGGGCGCGCAGCCGCGGGTCGGCGACGTGATCCTCCTCGCCCAGCCGGTCGAACAGCCGCAACACCCGTTCACTGATCAGCTCGGCGTGGACGGCGCGCTCCCGCTGCGCTGCCAGGTCCGTCGCCGCCTCGATCGCCTGCTCCCTGGCGGCGTCCACCGTGTCGGCGTAGGCGCGCAGGGTCCTGGCGACGTACCACGCCAGTACCGCCATGAGGGGCAGGCTGACGGCGGTCGCGGGGCGTTCGGCGTGCGGCAGCGATACCGAGACCGCCACGGTCAGCGGTGCGATCGCGCTCAGGAGGAGCAGCATCGAGGGCAGAGCGAGGCCCGCGCCGACGACGACCACGTAGGCGTAGGGATAGGTCCACGAGTGGCCGTCGGCGGGAGCGCAGATCACGGCCGCGACCGCGACGAAGAGCGCGTCGGCGACGAACATCCACGAAGGTGACAGCGTACGGCGGCGGACGGTCCACAGCACGAGCGCCGTGGCCTCCACGGCGGTGACGGCGAGAAACGGCTGGAGCCAGTCGAGGCGGCCACCGGCGAAGGTCGCCGCCAGCTGCAAGCCGTATCCCGCGCGCAGCACGGCGAAGGCCACCATCAGCGAGTGCTCGGTGCCTTCCCTGCCGAGCGCGTGCGGCCTCACTGCCGGGCCGCCCTGAGCTCGACCTCGCTGCCCTCACCCGGCGTGAAGAGCACCTCGGACTCGACCCGGGGATGCTCCCATCCCCGGGCGGGCGGACCGGCATGGGTGATCGTGACCAGGACGGTCCCGGCCGCCGCCTCGACCGGCTCGACGAAGATCACCACCCTGCCCCGGACCGGCAGCGCGGTGAGGTAGTCGCGGACCGCAGTGACGATCTCCTGTGGTACGGCCAGTCCGTCCGGCAACGTCAGCTCGGCGCTCACCCCGAGGCCGCGGGCGTGCTCCACGACCGCGGCCATTCCTTCGTCCACAGCCGCTCCCCCACCTGACCCGATGAGCGCCCTGAGCCGCCCCGCCTCCGCCCTGACCTGCTCCCGCAGCGCCGGCTCCGGGACCTGCCCCTGGTGGCCGAGGAGTTCCAGGGTCTGGAGCACCTGGTCGTGGATGACGCGCGCGTGCGCGGCCCGTTCCCGCGCGGCCGCGGCCGCCGCCTCGGTGGTCACCGCCTCCTGGCGCGCGGCGTCCGCCTCGCCTCCTCTTCTGCGTACGGCCCGCGCCACGAGCGTCCCCACCGCCGTGTTCACGGTGAGCGTGGCGAGATCGAAGGAGGCGTATCCGAGAGGTTCGCCGGTCATCGGCGAGGCCGCGGCGACCACGGCCAGCACCGGCGCCAACGCGGGCAGGGTGACGCGCCATCTCCCGCCGCTCAACCCGATCCCGATGACGAACGGGACGGCGTAGTCGAACGGCCAGTTGTCCCAGGTGTGCGGCCGGGCCGTCCGCACCAGCACGGCCAGCGCCATCGCCGCGAGCAAAGCCCCTTCGGCGAACACGGCCCAGCTCGGCGGCACCCTGCCCGCCCGCCACGAGAGCCCGGTCAGCACCGCGCTCTCCACCACTGCCACCACCATCAGCCAGTCGCGGGACTCGCCGCTCAACGCCGTGGCCGCGACCATGACCGCCGCGGCGGCCCTGACGACGGTGAACGCCACGAGCAGCCACCGCTCGGCCGCGTCCGCCCCGCTGGACAGGCTCACTCCCCTGGAGGTCGCAGGCCGAGCTCGTCCGCCGCGCGGACGAGATCCGCCATGGCCCCCAGCCCCAGCTTCACCCTGATCCGCTTGACCAGCGTGTCGACGGTCGACTCCGCCACTCCCATCCTGCCGGCCGTCTGCCGGCGGGTCCGCCCCTTGGCCAGGTGGGCCAGCACCTCCGCCTCCCGGGGCGACAGCGCCGGCCTGCCTGCCAGCGGAGAGGCGGGGACGGAGAGCTGGCCGTGCAGGATGCCGGCCAGCCCGCTGCCGAGCACGAATCCGCCCGAGGCCACCGACACCACGGCCGCGTGGAACTCGGCGGGTTCGGAGCTCTTGGTCAGATAACCACTGGCTCCCGCCTGTATGGCCGCCACGACATCGGCCTGCTCACCCGAGACGGACATCACCAGGACTCTGGCCCTGGCCGACCAGTCGGCGATGACCGGCAGCGACGGCCTGCCGTTCTCCAGATAGAGGTCGAGAAGCAGGACGTCCACCTCGTGCGGCACCTGGCCCGGGTCCGCGGTGCTCGCCACGACGGCCACCTGCGCCGACTGCTCGAAGAAGCGGGTGATGCCCTCCCGCATGAATGGATGATCATCCACGACGGCAAGCCTGATCACTGCCCTGCCTTCACAAGGGTGGCCACGTCACCCCATTCTTCACCGACCCGTCATTGTGATCAAGGAGTCGCTTCTCAGCGGGACGGTTCGTCCTCCGTCAGATCGCGGAGGCGGGCGGCCAGGTAGGCCCGTTCCACGGCGTTCTCGGTGAGAAGAAGGGCCTCCTCGTAGGCCACGCGGGCTTCCGCGGCGCGGCCGAGGCGGGCCAGGAACGCGCCGCGCGAGGAGGCGGCGTAGGCGTACCCGGCGAGTTGCGGCTCGGCGGCCAGCGCGTCGAGCGCCGCCAGGCCGGCGGCGGGGCCATGGGCGAACCCCACGGCGACCGCGCGGTTCAGCGCGACCACGGGAGACGGCCACAGCTGTACCAGCAGGTCGTACAGCGCCACGATCTCGGCCCAGTCGGTGTCCTGCCAGACGGGCGCCTCGGCGTGCACGGCCGCGATGGCCGCCATCAGCGCGAAGCGGCCCGGTGGCCGGTGCCGCAGGGCGTGCCTGACCAGTGCGATGCCCTCGTCGATGGCGCGCCGGTCCCACCGCGATCTGTCCTGCTCGGCCAGGAGGAGCAGTCGTCCGTCCGCGTTCGTCCGGGTGTCACGGCGGGCGTCGGTGAGCAGGATGAGAGCCAGCAGACCCGCGACGCCCGCTTCGTCGGGCAGCAGCGTCCGCAGCAGGCGGGCCAGTTCCAGCGAGCGTTCGACGAGGTCACGGCGGATCAGCTCCGCCCCCGCGGGAGCGGTGTGCCCTGTGGTGAACAGCAGGTGCACGACCGTGAGGACGGCGTCCACGCGAGCCGGCAGTTCGTCCGCCGCCGGTACCCGGTACGGGATGGCGGCCGCGGCGATCTTCTTCTTGGCCCTGGTGATCCGCGCCGCCATCGTGGCCTCCCCCACCAGGAAGGCACGCGCCACCTCGGCCGTGCTGAGCCCGCACAGCAACCGCAGCGTGAGCGCCACCTGCGCCTCGACGGACAGCGCAGGATGGCAGCAGGTGAAGATCAGCCGCAGCCGGTCATCCGGGATGTCCGGGTCATCGCCGTCTCCAGGCCCCGGCTCGGTCTGCTCCGTGAGCAGGTGCGGCAGGCGGCGCCGCATCGTCGCCTCCCTGCGCAGCAGTTCCAGTGCGCGCCGCCGGGCGACCGTGGTCAGCCACGCCCCGGGCCTGGCCGGCACGCCACGGTCGGACCACGCGGCCAAGGCCTGCGCGTAGGCGTCCTGCACGCACTCCTCGGCCAGGTCCAGGTCCCGCGTGACGCGCACAGTCGCGGCGAGGACGAAGGCCCATTCGCGTCGGTGCGCCTCAGCCACGGCGGCGGCTGAGGCGCCCTCGGACCACTGACGCCCGGCGGCGTCCGTCACTCGAACACCCGGATGGGCCGCACCTCGACCCCGCCGAAAGGCGCCGGCACCCGTTTGGCCACGGCCAACGCCTCGTCCAGGTGCGCGACCTCGATCAGGTAGTAGCCGGCCAGAACCTCCTTGGTCTCGGCGAACGCGCCGTCGGTGACGACGAACCCGCCGGAGGAGTCCGCCCGGATCGCGGTCGCGGTGTCAGCCGCCTGCAGAGCATGACCGGCGCGGACGACCGCGCCGTCGGCGGCGCCGAACTCCTCGTGCGCCTTCAGCAGGCGCACGAACTCCTCCGGGTTCGCCGCCGCCCGCACGGCCTCATCGTCGTAGATCAGAATCAGGTACTGCGGCATGACGCATCCTTCCGTCCCTCGACCATGGACCCGATGCCGGGCCCTCATCAATCCGATGGATGACATCCGCCGAAATCGACAGCGCGGCTCAGTGCATCCGCGTGTAGTACCACGACTGGCCATTCCAGGGCGCGGCGAGGTTGTAGCACTCCCGATTGGTGACGTAGACGTCGTTCCGCCTTGCGGATTCGCAGGTCCACGGGTCCCTGTAGGGGCCGATCGCCTCATAGGTGCCTCCGCCCCACGGCAGGTCCTCGTCGGCCTGGGCCGGGCTGACGATCACGACGGCGGTGACGGCTCCGGCGAGCAGCACCGCGATGCGCTTGAGCATGGTCGAACGGTCCCTTCCTGTGGTTCGAGCTTCGAACACGTAGGGGGACTGTAGGAGCGAGAGCCGCGCGATCCGGACAGCCGGATCACGCACCGCTCGATCTTCCGGTGGTACGGCGGGACGGCCTCCCGGCCACTTCTCAGGCGTCGGCCTCTGCCCCAGCGGCGGCCGAGGCTTCCGCGGCGGCCGGCGTCTCCGCGGCGGGCTCCGTCGAGTCGGCGTCGGGATGGGCCGCGATGAACTGCTCGATGACCTCGTCGGCGACCTTCCCCCGAGGGGCCTCCAGCCCTTGCTCGCGCGCCCATTCGCGGACGTCGGTGAGGGTGTAGCCGCGCAACCGGGGGGAGAGGTCCGCGGCCTTCTTCGACCGCGACGCCTGCTTCACCTCGCGGGAGTTCTCCAGGACCTCTTCGATGAACGCGAGAGCGTCGCTCAGCCGTTTCTGGTTGGCGTCGGACAGGTCGATGGCGAAGGTCCGGTTCAGCAGCGGGAACTCCCGTCTCGCCACATCATCGCCCTCGGAGTGGTCGAGGTCGTCAACCAGTATTACCTTCTGCGCCACGTGCAGCCCTCTCCGGATGGATCTTCGTCTGTCTCAACCGTGGAATCTTACTGGTGGTTCATCTTGCGATCGCCCACCGACGGAACCAGTGCTCTGCCGGTCTCCTCGATGCGCGTTCAGTGAGCCATATCGGCGACGAGGTCTGGGATGAGACGCTCCTCCATGATTGCTCGGCCTGTCTGCGCCATACGCTCCGCCAGCTCCTGCGCCCAGGGGCTGCTGGACCGGCTGCCCCGGAGAGGCTCCGACTCGCCTGCCGCCAGCGCGCGATCGTAGGTCTCCATGTCCATCCGCCACGGAGACGCGCCGTAGCGGTTGATCGCCTCGGCGGTGGTGCGCAGGCCGGTCCAGTCGAAGTCGCCACGCCAGTGGATGGGACGTCCCGCGCACGCCGTGAGCAGCCGGTGGCACGCGATGGAGGGTATGCCTTCCGTACAGATCAGGGCCGCGCCGGAAACGCCCGTCGCGGCCCTGAGGACGGCGGGATTCTCACACACGTAGACCACGGAAGAGGTCACCGTGAGAGACATGGTGACGAGCTGGTGCAGCGTGACGCGGAACGGAGTCCGGTGACGGGCCGCCGACGACAGCCACTCGGCGAGCGGAGAGCCCTCCGCCGCAACTCCGAGGACCAGCACCTGGCTGGCCAGGTCGTCCACGATCACGCCCGCGGACTCCCACAGTGACCGCCGCCCCGCCGCCGTCACCGAAGGGGCCTGTCCCGCACGCCACGCCAGCGCCCGCAGCACGAACCTGGCCAGCGGCGTGCCCGACAGGGCCTTGGTGTCACCTGTCGCCTGCTCGGCGAGCACGGTCAGCGGGGTCAGGTCGGCGGGGAGAAGCTCGAGGACGGCGTGCGCGTGGCGGACCAGCTCGGCGCCGCCCTGCCGGACGAGTCTGGTCAGGGTGCCGTCGGCCGACAGCGAGTCGAGCCAGTCGGTGTGCCACGCCGCTCCAGCGTGGCGGCCGGTGGACAGCGCGGCGACGATCAGAGACCTGGCAGCGTCCTCCTGCGCAACGGTCTCGGCCCGCACCGGGACGCCGCCGACCAGCCCGACCACGGCGGTGCGGAGATCCTGGCAGATGCCGGCCTCGCGTAGCGCGGACTGGATCAGCTCTGGCCGTACGCTCAGCGTTCCGCCGTCCTGCCGGACCCTACGCCCCAGCAGCCGGGCGATCGCCCTACGCTCGGCGTCGGACGGGGCGGCCAGCACGACGGGGATGAAGAGGTCCTGGCCGAGCTCGATCCGCTTGGCCAGCCTGGACAGCAGCCGCTCCAGCTCCGGTACGCCGAGGGTACGCCGCAGCCGTACGATGTCCGTCACCACAAGGGATCACGGCGATCCTGTGCCGGGCGCTCCACCCGTTCGGCACTGGTGCCGTCCCATTCCCAGGTGGTCACGTGGACCGCGTCGATGCCGTCCCTGCGCACCAGGTGATGCGCGGCGATGCCCGGCACCGTCGAGTAGAACCCCCACTCCCGCTCGCTGGTCATCGCCACGTCGAGGTCGAAGGTCGCCAGCAGTCCCAGGCATTTGGCGCGGGCGTCGTCGTCCACGCCGGCGAACGCTTCGTCGAGGGTGACCAGCCTGGGGGCGTGCGGATGAGCCGACCGATAGTGGGAGGAGGCCGCGGCGAACAGCGGCAGCGAGACGGTCAGGACCCGTTCTCCGCCGGAGGCGGGGCCTGCGGCGGAGCGCCAGCCGCCGTCCTGGTGACGCTCGATGACGAAGGTGTGCCAGTCACGGTAGTCCAGGGCGCGGCGCAGATGCTCGGTCCAGGTGCCATGCTCGTCCTTGAGTCGTTCAGCCTCGATCTGCGCCTGGAGGAAGTCGCTGACAGCGGCCCTGTCGGACGGCGACCACATGTCCGCTCCCTGCCGCAACAGCCTGGTTCTGGCCTCGGCGAGCCCAGCCGGACCGTCCTTCCTCGGCAGCCAGGACATGCGTAGCTTCATGCCGGTCGAGGTGGGGCGCTCCATCAGCTCCCGGTTCATCTGGGCCACCTGCTCGTCACCGTCGGCGATGAGCTGCTGAAGGTGCGCGGCGACGTCGTTGACCAGGTGCTCCTCGACGATGTCCCGCTGCCGCGCGGTGAGCGTCCGCTCCCGGTAGTCGATCTCGCCGTCGAGCAGCGCGACCAGTTCGCCGGGGGGACGTTCCCTGCCCTGGAACTGGATCGTCACCACGAACCAGTCCGACAGTCCCGCCATGGCATGGTGGCCGTGACGGGTGAGCGCCTCGGCCAGCTCGCTGTACCGGCGCGTGATGTCGTCCTGGACTCTGCGCCAGGCCTCGTCGGAGTCGTCCACGTCGGTGAGAAGCTGCTCGGCCCGACGAGCCAGCCTTACGGCGGGGTCGGCCGACCACGAACCGGGCAGGTCGATGTCGCACGCGACGGCGAGCAGCCCCGTCTCCGCGAACCTCTGCAGCGCCCCCACGGCCGCGTCGCGCCGTTCGAGGACCGCGGTCATGCTCTCCAGGAGCTGCTCCTCCTTGCCTTGCGCCCTGGCCCGCCGTTCTCCGGCCTCCCGATGCCTGCCGTCAAGGCGCTTGATCTCGGCGGTCAGCGCGCCGACCCGTTCCTTGGTCTCGGTGAGGCGGGCCCTGAGGTCGTCCACTGAGGCGCCGACCGCGGCCTGGAGCGCCACCAGCCGCCCGTGCTGGTCCGCGGCCTTGCGCACGGCGTCGCGCTCGTGCTCACGCGCCCGCGCCAGCTCGCGCTCGGCCGCTTCCAGCTCTCCCGCCCAGGTACGGACCTCCGCCGTGCGGCCTACGTGCAGCCGCACGGCGGCGACCAGCTCGGTGATCACTTGCCGGTAGTCGGCGAGGACCTCTCTCACGTCGGCCAGGCCGGTCAGCGTGGAGGGCAGCCGGGTGTCGGCCGCCGCCCGGTCGCGATCGTCCGCGGCCCGCTTCAGGTCGTCCTCGGCCCAGCTCACCTCGTTCGCCTGGTCCTCGACGGACCGGACGGTCTCGCGGTGCCTGTCTGCGGCGGCGGCCACGGCGACGTGCGCGGCGCGCAGGTCCTCGTCACGGGGGTGGCCGTCGGCCTCCGCGGCGACCGCGTCCTGGCGGGCCGCCAGCGTGGCGGCGACCTGCTCTGCCTGCGCGACCGCCTCTGCGCCCGCCGCGATGAGCTCCGCCAGTTCGGCCAGGCGCCTGCGCCGGGCCTCCGCACGGGCCGCCGCTCCGATGTACTCGGCGCCGTCCTTGGCCCAGGCCCCGTGCAGCGGGCCGAGCCGCCACCGGCCCTCGGCCGTCACATAGGGGCCGTCCTGCTCCCCCAGGCCGATGGTCGCCAGTACGGCTCGTGCCACCTCGTCACCGGTGTCCAGCGCGTCGGTGAGAGCGGAGGCGGCCGGCGTGCCCGGGACGACGATCACATCGTGCGTGGCGGGATCGAGCAGCCGCCCGTCGGGTGTGATCCACGCGTCCAGCAGCCCCGATGCCTCCAGCGCCGCTTCGAGCCCGGCCCGCGCCCGCTCGTCCAGCCCGTCCTTGAAGTCGGTCAGCTCCCACAGTGCCGCACCCGGCCTGCCCTCGCGGACGCCGGCTCCTCGCGTGTGGGGCGGACGGGGCCGCGCCCGCTCGCCCTGCTCCAGCCGGTCACGCTCGTCGTGCAGCGCGCGTAGCCCGGCCTCGGCCTGCTCCAGGCGGAGCGTCGCGGCCGCGTGCTCGTTGGCCAGGTGCTGGCCGGCCCGCTGCGCCGCCGCGCGCAGCTGGCGTTCGGCGGGATGTGGTCCGATCATGTTCACTGTCCACGTCGGCAGGTCCAGGTCCTCCGGGTCGGGGAGGGCGAGTTCCGCCAGACTCATGCCGTACCGACGCCAGGCCGCGACGTGGGCGGACGCGGCCGTGTCGAGCTCTTCCCCGGCACGGGCCAGCCCGTCGGCCGCCCTGTCACGTTCGCCCTCAAGGCGGGTCAGGGCTGTGCGCGCCTGTACCAGCTCGCGCTCCGCGGTCTCGGCCGTCTCGGCGAGCGCGAGCACATGGGCCACCGCCTCGCTCCTGACGGCCGTGCCGCTCCTGGCGGCCGCCTCGCCCTGCGCGAGCCCGTCCTCGCCGGACGCTCCGGCGATCACGGAACAGTAGCCCTCCAGGCCCGCGCGCTCCTCTGCCCGGGCGGCCTCCGACCGGCTCCGCTCGACCGCCTCGCCAGACTCCCGCGCGGCCGTGACGGCTTCGCCATGCCTGCTCCGCCTGCCCGTCCGCGTGGTCTCGGCCCGCTCGACGGCTTCCAGCGCCGCGGTCACGGCCCTGTCGGCCTCCTGGGCGTGGCGCTCGGCCGCGTCGAGGTCCTTCAGCCGTGGGTCCCCCGCCAGCTCCTCGCGAATCGCGTGCTGCTCGGCCAGCTCGACCTGCGCGGTCTCCAGGCCGACCGCCGCCTCCGCCTCCGCCGCTCCCTCCTGTGCGATCAGCTCCCTGGCCGTGGCGAGGTCACGGTTGACGTGCTCGTACGCCGAATGGGCGACGCGCAACTCGCGACTCTGGCGCCTGGCGGCAACAGCCGCGTAGCGCCGATAGCGCTCCAGGAAGCGTCGCATGTGCTCGCGGGTGTCGCGGAGCCCCGTCAGCTCGTTGCGCTGCTGCTCCAGGTCGTGAAACGCGGCGGCCACGTCGGAGATGATCGCCTGGTCGACGGGGGCCAACGCGTGTGACAGGGCCTCCGACAGCTTCGCCTCGTCGGGGCGCTTGGACAGCTGCGGCTGCCGGAGCTGGATCAGCAGGTTGACGAGCGCGTCATACCGTTCGGCGCCCAGGTGGAACAGGTGCTCGTCCAGAATCCGCCGGTAGTGCTCCGCCCGCTGGGTCACCTGGCCCGACAGGCCGACGGCCTCGGTCAGGCGGTCCCGGGAGAGGGCGGTCCCGTTCTTCCCGATGAGGTGGAGCTCTTCACCGACCCGCTGAGAGGTCAGGAAGAACCAGCGGTCGGCTACTCCTCGCCCTTTCACCGCTTTGAGGCCGCAACCGATGGTGACGTAGGCGCGCTCGCCGTCCTCGGTGATCCGGCCGAACTCCAGCCAGGTGTAGCCGAGCCGCTCGTCGTACTTGCCGCCGAGGAGCAGGTTCCACTCCATGCGCTTGCCACGGTCGCCGTCGGGCTCGACACGGCTCGGTGACAACTCGCCGTCCAGCAGGAAGGGCAGCGTCAGCGCCAGCACCTTCGACTTGCCGGTGCCGTTGTTACCGCGAAACAGGATCCTGCCGTCGCGGAACCAGAACTCCTGGTAGTCGTAGTAGAACAGGTCCACCAGACCGGTGCGCAGCGGCTGCCAGCGGGTGGTGGACGCGACGGGGAGCGTCACTTCTCGCCCTTTCCTGTGATGACGGCCTCGGCGAAGCCGAAGCGCGCCAGCGCGGGCAGTGCGGTCACGATCTGGTCCCGCACCTGGATCAGGCCCAGTGCCCGCAAACGGTGAACGGCACCCGCGGTCAGCTCCGGCACGGAGGCGTTCTTCCGCCAGTGCTTGCGATGCGTCTCGGCGAGCCGGGCCATCTGCTCGTGCAGTTCGTCGAGCGGGATGGACTGCTCCGGATACGTCCTCATCCGTTCGGCCAGATGCTCGGCGAGCAGCAACGTCGCGTGCCCGTCGGTGCCTTCCTCGGGCATGCCGAGATCGGTGGCCTCGCCAGTGGGGTCGAGCAGTGCGATGCCCTCCGCCCTGACCTCCGCGACGAACCCCGTCGCGTCGGCGATCCTTTTGAGCAGCGGTCCTCGCTGTCGTTCCAGGTATGCCCGCTCGGGTTCGGTCATTTCCCGGTAGTAGAGGACGGGGTCGTCCAGCAGGCGCCGGGTGAGGGAGTGCCGGATCATCCTGTTGCGGCCGTCGTCGGTGTCAGGGACGATCTCGGCGGTGATCTCCGCCAGGCGCTCGTCCAGCTCGGTCGCGGCCACCGTGGAGGGCCCCCTTCGAGTGGTCAGCAGGACCGCCAGCACACGGCGGTCCACGTCGTACAGCGCGTCACCGGATCCGCTGACGAAGGCCGTCTCGTCACCGGCGACCTTGGTCAGCACGCCCATGCCGATCAGCAGACCCGAGACGGCCACCAGGTCGGCCCGTTCCTCCCGGTTCGCCAAGGTGAAGGTGACGCCCGCGGCGGCCAGGGCGTCGTCCCCCGCGAAGGCCAGCAGCCGTTCGGCCAGCCAGCCGAGCGTCACCTGGCTCTCCGCCCGTTCCAGGCCCGCCAGCGCCAGGCAGACCAGGACGTAGCGGCGACGGCTGAACGCGACCTTGCCCTTCGCCTGAGCCGCCCTCGTGCCGTCCTGGTGGCGTACGGGCACCTTTCGCAGCCGGGCGACGGCAGTGTCGGTGTAGAGCGCCCAGCCGGTCTCGCGGGCGAACCAGTCGGCGAGCCACCCCGCGTGCTTACGTACCACCTTGTACTCGGGCTGTTCCGGTGTGAGCAGAGGGCGCCGCAGCAACGCGCGCACCGCCCTGCGTCGCTCGTCCTCCTGCTGCGCTTCCAGGACGTCCCGCACCTCAGCCACCACGCGCCTCCACGGGGCTCGTCAGGTCGACGATCGTCAGCTCATGATCAGGCCCGCGGAGCACCCCCGACTCGGTGCGGACCTCCGCGTATCCGCCGACCGGGCGCATGACGATCTCCAGGCTGCCGTCGGCCGTCCTGGTCCGCACCTCGCCGGGGCCGAGCGACAGCGCCTCGCCCAGGAGACGCAGAAACAGCTGAAACTCCGCCGGATCCAGCGTGCCGAACTCGCTCAGCAGCGTGGGTCTGCCCGTGGCAAGCCGCTTGCGGGCCAGCTCGGCCTGTTCGCGCTCGGCCGCCACGAACTCGGCCAGGTGGGCCCGCTGCCGGCTGCGATCGACGACCTTGCTCGGCGCCCCGCGACGCTGGTAACTGCCGGTGGCGCGCAGCCGCACGGAGATCTCCACCTGGGGCGCCTGCGTCCAGCTGACGGTTGCCGGCACGTCGTCCGCTGATTCGCCTTCGACGGTCAGATGGCGTGACGATGACAGGCCGAAGGCCGCCCGCCACAGTCGATGGGCGTCGGTGTCGGTGGAGCACTGGGCGAACCAGCGCGCCAGCGCCCGGAAGTCTGCCGACCTGTCGCTCCGGCCCGCTCTGCGCTCCTGCAACACGCTGATCGTCGCCAGCAGGTCGGGAATGGCCTGACGGGCCCGGCTGCGGAGCAGATCCGCCTGGCATGGACGCGCCCGGTCCCCCACGAACCACGACCGCAGGCCCGACCAGCGGCTGCGCCACTCGACCAGCTTCGACTCGGCCGCTTCGCCGGGCTCGGCCTCCTCGCCGGGGGCCACGTCCGCGGCCTCACGGGCGGCGGCCAGCCGCAACAGCCGTTCCGCGTCTCCCAGCCCACGCAGCGTCACAGCGATGTCGTAGGCCTTGACGACCAGCTCCGAGACGAAGCGTTCGAGATAGGCGATCAACCGGTCCTTGTAGGCGAAGAACGCCTCCTCCTCGATGTCCTGCAGGTCGATGGTCCGCTGGAGACCGCCCATGAAGGCGCTGGCGTTGGCGGCGAGGCTGTCGAGCCTGTTGACGATCTCCAGCAGGAGACTGTGCACCACCGCGGCGTCCGGCCGCTCGTCCAGGCCTGCCAGCGCGTGCAGACGGACCCGGATGTCCTCCAGCGCGACGGCCTGCAGTTCGCCCCGGCGGCCGAGTTCCTGCTCGAAGACGTCGAGTGCCCGCTCCGCCGCCTCGCCTTCGCGGCTCAGCTGGTAGAGGTAACGGGCCCGGTAGAAGTCCTCGACAGTGGTCACCCGCCCGGTGTCGGGGTCCGCCCGCAGGTTTCCCCAGTCCTTGAGGCTGCTCAGGGCCTTGTCGACCTGGTCCTGGCTGACGGGGACGCCGCCGTCCGCACGAAGCGACTCCGTCACGTCCTCGGGACGCAGGTGCACCACGAACCGTCGTTTGTTCGCCGTGAACACGCTCATCACTCGGCGGTAGAGAACGGCGTTAGGGGCATCGAGGTGCGCGAAGACGCTTGTCACTGAATGAGTCATGACAACACGCCAGTATGCCCAAAGAGTCGGTGTGAGCGGCGCAGGTAACCGAAACAGGATCGGGCACGCCCGCCCGCCTGGTGGTTGGCACCGTAGCCTCCCAGCGCCGAGGAGCCGTCGCCGTTCAAGCCGACTTCACGATGCCGGGGCACTCCAGTGACAGGGCCTGCCCGTGGTCAGCTCTGCCGGGCCAGTGCGCGCTCCCGCTCGCGACGGGCCTTCTCCTCGGCATGCTTGGCGGCGACCCGACGCTCCCGTTCCTGACGTCGTACAGCGGCGGCGTCCAGCAGGGCGGCGACCGTCCGCTGAGGAGTTCCCGCCGGTGCCGACGGGCCGCGGAAACGGCGCAGCAGCCCCATCCGCACCTGGGCCGCCTGGTTCTGGACCACCCGCAGGAGCAGCGCGTCCTTCTCGTCCGCCGGAAGGGCGGCGATCCAGGACGCCAGCGCGGCAGGATCGTCCTGTACGGTCTGCGTCGGCGAGCTGGCCTCGGCGGCCACCGCCAGCAGATCGGCGTCCAGGCGCAGGAAGTCCGCCAGCGCCCGCTGCGGCGCCGTGAGAGAGCCGAGCCCGCGCGGGACGGGCGGTTCGAGCTCCTCTTCGTCCTCGTGGTCGAAGGCGTCCTCGTCGCGTTCCCATGCTCCGTAGGCCGACAGCCAGGCCAGGTAGAGGGGCCGCAGATCGCCGGCGGCGAGTTCGGCGCGCACCCCGATGATCGCCGACAGGGAGCGCTCTTCCCAGTCCTCATCCTCGTCCTCGGCCTCGCTGGTCAGGTCGAGGACGACATGCTCGCCGGACTTCCAGGCGGTGACCTGCTCGCCGACGCAGTAGTGCTCGGCGACGTCCAGGCCGAGGAGGCTGCGCGGCAGGCGGAGCATGACCCGGTGCGTGCCCCAGTTGGCCAGGTACAGGTGCGCGTCGTAGTAACGCTCCATGAGCCGGACGGGGTCGCCGCGGAAATCACCCCACTCGTACTCGTTGGTGAAGCTGGTGGCGGTGATGTGGGCCCGGGTGGACAGTGCCCGCACCTGGGCCTGCTCCTCCTCGTCCAGCGGACGGTCGACCGCGAGGAACTCGTAGTACTGGTACTCGCTCACCGGCTCAGGAACTCCAATGACGTAAGGCGTCGACGGTGGCTTGTTCGACGAGCGCGTCGAGCCTGGCGCGTTCGGTCCGCGGGGGCATAGCCGCCCATGCTAGTGGCCCGTCACCGATCGCTGGACGGGTAATCGATCTGAGACGGTGAACCCGTCAGGCTGGCTGCTTCCAAGACCGCAGCTGGATCAGTTACCCGGCCAATGCTGCGTGACGGGCCACTAGCAGACGCCGGGCAACTTACATACCTTGGCGGCCATCTTCTTGGCGTCCTTGGTCAGTCGGCCGGGGTCGTAGGCTCCCTCGGAGGTCGTGTAGATCATCAGTGCGCTGCCTCGGCGCGCGACGATACCGCTGATCGTCTCGTTCACGCTGCCGTCCTGCCAGGTCTGATAGCCCATGCCCAAAGCCTCGTCTCCCGCCTTGGCCTTACTCGTCCGCCACCGGAACTTGAGTTCGGGCGCCGACGGGACGCCCTTGCGCGCGCACTGCTTGACCTCGGCGCGCAGACGGGTGAGCGCTGAATGGGCGGCACGGGGGCTCTTGTAGATGACGAGCTGTTCGGAGGAGACGCTGGGGCCGCTGGTCCAGTGCGTGATCGTGCGGGCTGCCGCCCTGTCACGGTCGACGGCGCGCCCGTGCCCGCACGGGTTCGGCTCCAACGGCGCGGTGAGTTTGTCACTGGTCTTGTAGCCCTGTTCTGATGCCTCATCGGGGTCCAGGTGCCTGCGCGCGTCGCGTTCAGTGAGCAGGAAGTTCTTCGGAATCTCGGTCACGGCCGCCGGTGACAGGGCCAGCAGCAAAGAGAGTGTCACGCTGATCATGAAGTGTTGGACGCTGGCTGGAACCGCATGGTTCGCTCGCCCTTAGCCTCTTCGACCTCGACAGGACGCTCATCGACCTGGATGCCGCCTTCCTCTGCTCGGAGGTTCATTTGGTACGGCGCGTCAAGCACGTGCCACGACGCCGTCCGCCCCGCAGGTGCGGACGGCGTCCGCGAGATAGCCGTAGGCCGGAGCCTAACGCGGCTCAGCCGGTAGGCGAGATCGCCGTCCCGGCGAGGACTCCGTCCACGCGGCGGGGAACGCCGAGGGGGTTGTCGTCGCGCAACTCGGGCGGGAGCAGCCGCTGCGGGGTGTCCTGGTAGGCGATCGGGCGCAGGAACCGCTGTACGGCGGCGGCGCCGACCGAGGTGTGCGCGGAGTCGGTCGCCGCCGGGTACGGTCCCGAATGGTTCATCGCCCAGCTCACTGCGACCCCGGTCGGATAACCGTCGCACACCACCCGCCCGGTGCGCCGGGTGACGACGTCGATCACACGACGCGGGAGATCCTCCTCCCCCTCTCCCATGTGCAGCGTCGCGGTGAGGCTTCCGGGGAGACGGTCGAGCAGGGCGAGGAGTTCCTCTTCCGTGGCGTACTCCACCAGCACGGTCACCGGGCCGAAGCACTCCTCGGTCAGCGCCTCGCTGAACATCGCGCCAGGCACCCTCAGTACGGTGGGTGTCGCCCTGCCGGCGAGGTCCCGCGGCTCGGCTCCGGCCAGGACCCGTACGCCCGGCTGCGCGGCGAGTTCCCGCACGCCTTCGGCGTACGCCGCCAGGATGTTCCTGGTGAGCAGCGTGCCGGCCGGCGCGTCGGCGCCGCGTGCGGCGAGCGCCTCCTGCAGCGCCGTCCCGTGCTCGCCGGCGGGAACGAACGCGAGTCCCGGTTTGGTGCAGAACTGGCCCATCCCGAGTGTGAAGGAGCCCAGCAGCCCTTCGGCGATCGACGCACCGCGTTCCGCGGCCGCGGCCGGGGTGACGACCAGCGGATTGACGCTGCCGAGCTCTCCGAAGAACGGGATGGGCTCCGGGCGGGCGACGGCCAGGTCGAACAGCGCCCGCCCGCCGCGCACCGAGCCGGTGAAGGCGACGGCCGCGATGTGCTGGTCGGTGACCAGCGCCACTCCGGCGGCCTGCCCGTGCACCAGGCTCACCGCGTCGGGAACCTCGGCGCGGACGGCGGCCCTGCGCAGCGCGCCGTAGGTCGCCAGCGAGGTCGCCGGGTGGGCCGGGTGGGCCTTCACCACGACGGGGCAGCCGGCCGCCAGCGCGGAGGCGGTGTCGCCGCCCGGAACACTGAAGGCGAGCGGGAAGTTGCTGGCGCCGAAAACGGCGATCGGGCCGCGCGGGACCGTCATCCGCCGCAGGTCCGGGCGCGGCGGTACGGCAGCCGGGTCGGGATGGTCGATCACGACCCCGAGGTGGCTTCCTTCGGTGACGACGTCGGCGAGGAACCTGAGCTGGGCACAGGTGCGGGCGAGCTCCCCGGTGAGCCGTGGCAGTCCCAGCGCGCTCTCCCGGTCGGCGAGCGCCAGGATCGTCTCGCCGTCCTTCTCCAACTCGGCGGCCATGTCGCGCAACAGCGCCGCCCGGCCCGCGACGCCCAGAGCGGCCAGCGCCGGTACGGCTGAGTCGGCGGCCGCGCAGCACGCCGCCACCTCGGCCGGCGTGGACTCGGCGCCGACCACCTCGACGGCCTCACCGGTGCGTGGGTCGACGGAGACGACCTCTGGGGCGGCGTGGTTCATCGCAGCGTTCCTTCCAGCGACTCCAGCATGGGCGCCAAGCCGCGGACCACGCTGTTGGTCAGGGTTCCGATCTCACCGATCTCGATCTCTACGACGTCTCCTCCGGCGAGCGTGAAGGGAAGGTTCGGCACCAGGCAGGTGCCGGTCGCCAGCACGGCGCCGTCCGGGAAGACGTCGGCGGCGAACAGATATCCGGCCAGGTCATCCAGCCGCCGGTTCAGCTGCGAGGTCTCGGCCTCACCGGACCAGGCGACGGCGCCATCGCGACGGATCGTCATGCGGATCGGCAGCGCGTAGGGGTCGGCGACCTCCCATACCGGGCGGATGGCCGGGCCGACCGCGCAGCCGCCGAGATAGATCTTGGCCTGGGGAAGGTACAGCGGGTTCTCGCCCTCGATGGTGCGTGAGCTCATGTCGTCGCACACCGTGTACCCGACGATCTCGCCGTGCGTGTTGAGCACCAGGGCCAGCTCGGGCTCGGGCACGTCGACCGTGGAGTCGGCCCGCACCGCGACCGTGCCGCCGTCGCCGACGACCCGCCAGGCGGCGGACTTGAAGAACAGCTCGGGCCGTGGCGCGTCGTACACCCGCTCGTAGACGTCCGCGGCGGCGGTGCTCTCGGCCATCCGCGCCTGGCGGGAGCGACGGTAGGTGACGCCGGCGGCCCACACCTCCATCCGGCCCTCGACCGGCGCGAGCGGCTCGGCCGGGCCGTCCGGGGGTTCGTTCATAACCCGCTCGACGAGTTCACGCAGGCCGGACAGGCTCAGGCGCAACAGCTCGGCCAGCGGCAGAGGCAGCGGATGGACCAGGCCGTCGTCCGCTCGCACCCCCGCCCGGATCTCGCCGTCTCTTGCGTAGCGCACGATATGTGTCATCGGTCAGCTCCATAGAAGGGTGTGGCGGGACGGCCGGTGGTTCCGGGGTCGACTGCGAAGATCGACCCGGCCAGCGGCTGGGCGGCCAGCTCACCGGGGGTGAGCCGGTAGGCGGCGGAGGTCACGTACAGCACGTCACCGCCGGGGCCGCCGAACGCGCAGCTGGTCACCTGGGTGACAGGGAGGCGGACGATCCGGTCCAGGACGCCGCCGGGGGTGTAGCGGCGGACCGTTCCGCCGCCCCACAGCGCCACCCACAGGCAGCCGTCGTCGTCGACCGTCATGCCGTCCGGCATCCCCTCGGCGGGGTCGACGGTCACGACCACGCGGCGCGAACCCAACTCGCCCGTCGCGGGGTCGAAGTCGTAGGCGTCGACCCGCTGGGTTCCGCTGTCGATGTGGTACATCACGGTCCCGTCGGGGCTCCACCCCAGACCGTTGGACAGCGTGACCCCGGTCAGGACGCGCACAACGCTCCGGCCGTCGTAGCGGTAGAGGGCGGCGGCGCCAGGTTCGGCCTCGTACGGCATGGTGCCCGCCCAGAGCCGCCCGGACGGGTCGCATTTGGCGTCGTTCATCCGGTTGCCCGGACGGTCGGCCTCCACCTCGGCGACCATGCGGACGTCGCCGGCGGGTGACAGCAGCGCCAGCCCGTCGCGTACCGCGAGAATCAGGCCGTCGTCGCCCGCGGGCACCGCCGCGCCGACATGCATGCCCACGTCCACGACCTGGTCCACGCCGCCGACGGGGTCGAACGTGTGGACCGCGCATCCGGTGACGTCCACCCAGACGAGCCGCCGTCGAGCCGCATCCCAGGCCGGCCCCTCCCCCACGTCCGCATTGCTCCGCAACACGAGTTCGCCGTCGAGTTCGCTGACCATCAGACCTCCTCCTGGCCGCGCGGATCGATCGCGACCTTTACGACACCCTGATCGGGTACGGCGAGCAGCGCGGGCACCTCGTCCAGCGACGCCACGCGCACCGGTACGAGGGCCGGGTCGATCACCCCGGACGCAAGCAGCCGTACTCCGGCGGTGACATCCTCGTCCCAAAGGTGCGCTGCCGTACCGACCAGGCGCTTCTCCTTGAGCACCACGTCGGCGAGCGGCACCGCGGCGTCCCGGCCGGAGAAACCGACGATCACCACGGTGCCGCGGGCGCGGCAGTGCCGGATCGCTTCCGGCAGCAGGGCGGGCAGGCCGGTGCACTCGAACACCACATCCGCCCCCCTGCCCTCGGTCAGACGGTCGATCGCGCCGGCCGTCTCCTCCGGCCGGACCGCCACCGCTCCGGCGTGGCGAGCCGCCGCCCGGCGGAAATCGGCGGTCTCGCTCGTCACGACCTGGATCCCGGCGGCCACCGCCACCCTGGTCAGCAGCAGTCCGATGGCGCCCGCGCCGAGCACCAGCGCGGTGCCGCCGGTCACGTCACCGGCCTTGCGCAGCGCGCGTACTGCGACGGCGGCGGGCTCGGCGAGCACCGCCATCCGCGGCGGAACGTGGTCGGGGACGGGAACGCAGGTGGCCGCGTCGGCGACCATGTACTCGGCCAGCCCTCCATCGAGGTTGAGGCCGCGTACCGCCTGCCGCGCGCAGACCCCCTCCTGGTGCCTGCGGCACCACCAACACGTGCCGCAGCCGAGCACGACGTCGGGGATGACCCGGGTGCCGACGGGCAGCCGGCTCGCGTCGGTTCCCGGACCGTGCCCGGCGACGACGCCGACCACCTCGTGTCCGAGTGCCAACGGCGCCCGGGTGCCGGTCAGCGGGTGGGGCCTGTCCACGTCGATGGCGAGCGGCCCCTCCCGGTACTCCTCCACGTCGGTGCCGCAGATTCCGCACAGCTCGACGCGGACCAGCACCTCCCCGGCCGCCGGAACGGGGTCGGGCACCTCCTCCACGCGCACGTCCCGGCGCGCGTGCCAGCGGGCCGCTCTCACAGCCGGGACACCCGCCGTTCCACGTCGTCCCGCTCGGCGACCCCGTCGCGCAGGGTGACCCCGTGTCCGGGAGCCCTGCCCGGCCGCACCTGCCCGTCCTGGATCTCCGGCAGGCCGGTGACCAGCTCGTCGTACCAGGTACGCAGGAACGCCCTGACCGTCTCCTGGATGAGCCCGTTCGGCTGGCTGCACGCGAAGTGCACGCAGCTCGCCAGGGTGGCCGGGCCTGTGCAGTCGTGCGGGGCGACGGGCACGCCGTAGGCGTCGGCCAGCGAGGCGACCTTGCGCGCCTCGGTCAGCCCGCCGGTCCACTGGACGTCCAGGGTCAGGATGTCGACGCCGCCGGAGTCGAGCAGCGGCTTGAAGCCGCGCCGTCCCACGCAGGTCTCTCCCGTGGCGATCGGCACGCCGTCGACCCTGGCCAGTTTGCCGAACGCGTCGGCCGCGTCCGAGCGCAGCGGGTCCTCCACCCAGTACGGCCGGTACGGCGCGAGCGCCGAGATGATCTTTTCGGCGGCGGGCCTGTTCCACAGGCCGTGCAGCTCGATCATCAGTTTCATGTCCAGGCCGACCTCGTCGCGGACCGCGGCGACCGTCGAGAGAGCCTGGTCCAGCTCGGCCCGGGAGATGTCGGTGCCGCCGGACCGCTCGGCGGCGGTGTCGAAGGGCCAGATCTTCATGCCTCGGATGCCCTCGTCCCACAACTCGCGGGCCAGCCGCGCGGGCTCGTTGAGGAAGGCGTGCAGGTCCTCGTAGCGCTCGGCGGTGCTCACCCCCCAGTTGCTGGACTCCTGCCGGGTGGACGAGCCGACGTAACCGGGTCCGGCGCACGTGTTGTAGATGCCGATCGCGTCACGTACGGCTCCGCCGAGCAGGTTGACCAGCGGCAGCCCCGAGGCGTGCCCCAGCAGATCCCACAGGGCGATGTCGATCGCACCGTTGCCGCGCGTCTCGGCCCCCGCTCCCTGAAATCCGACGTAGGTGGCCAGCGCTCGCGCGGCCCGCTCCGGCGTGGGATCGGTCATCCCGAGCAGGACGGGAGCGGCGCTTTCGTGCAGGTAGGCCTCCACCGTACGGGCGCCGAAGAACGCCTCGCCCAGGCCGACCAGTCCCGCATCGGTGTGCAGGCGGACGAACAGCAGGTTGGGCTGGATGGCCGGACGGATTGTCTCAAGAGCAGTGATCTTCATCCAGATCTTCCGAAAGTTGCTGAACTGCGGGGGACACGGGACGCGCGGGCGTATGGGTCAGGCGAAGCGGGCCTCACGCGCGGCGACCGCGTCGATGTTGGCGGCGTTGACGACCTCCGCGCCGGTGTCGTACGTCCTGGCCGGGTAGCCGGGGTCGAACTCCTCGGCGAGCAGGGCCGCGGCGATCCAGCCCTGCGCGTACGGGTTCTGCCCCAGGGAGAAGTCGATCGACTTGTCCTTGATGCCGTCCAGGACCGGCTGGATCAGGTCGAAGCCTCCGACGGCGAACTTGCCAACGAGGTTCTTGCTCTTCGCCCAGGTGGACACGTACTGGTGGTCGAAGGCCGCCATCGCCCAGCCGACGATCTTGTCCTTCTTCGAGGCGTACTTGGCGTCGATGGCGGCGACGGCCTTGGACTCATCGGTGCTGGTGATGAGGACCTCGGTGGTGAAGGAGGTGCCGTTCTCCTTGTTGTACGCCTCGACCCCCTGCTTGATCCCCTGGATACGCTGCTCGAGGGCGGTGCTGCCGGGCCCGAAGTTGCCACACACGATGACGCCGTCGGACTTGCCGGTGCGCTCCTTGGCGCTCCTGGCGATCTCACGGCCGCATGCGTCGCCCGCGTTGACGAAGTTCTGGCCGACGAAGCCGACGCCGAGCTTCTCGTAGCCGTCGCTGGCCACGTTGGACAAGATCACCTTCACTCCGGAGGAGGTCGCCTGCTTGATGTTGGCGTCGAAGGAGGTCTCGTCGATCCGGGTGAAGATCACACCGTCGGGCTTGGCGCTCAGCGCACTCGCCTGGAGCTCGACGGTCTTCTGGGCGTCCTGCGCGGGCGGGCCGATGAACTGGGTCTGCCACCCCATGATCGCGCCGAAGTCCTCGAAGCCGCGCTGCACCGGGGCGAAGAAGGGGTTCTTGTCGTGCACGACGAAGATCACCTTCTTGCCCTTCTGCGGACCGTCGGCGGCGCGGCCACCGGACGAGGCGGCGGCGGACGGCTCCTTCTCGCTGCTGCACCCGGCAGCCAGGACGCCGGCGGTGGCCAGGGAGCCGGTGAGCAGCATGCCCCTGCGCGACATCGGGCTGTTCGTTGCCATGTTCTCTCCTGTTTGGATGGGGGGTCAGGCGTTCAGGCCGTGTGCCGAACGCCTGGCGACGAGGTGGTTGAGCATGACGGCCCCCAGGATCAGCAGGCCGGTGGCGACCTGCTGCCAGTTGCCGTCCACGCCGAAGAGGACGAGCGCGTTGGTGATCACACCGGTGATCACCGCGCCGAGGAAGGTGCCGAGGACGCTGCCCGTACCGCCGGCCAGACCGGCGCCGCCCACGACGACCGCGGCGATGACGCCGAGCTCGAAGCCGTTGCCGGTGAGGGGGTTGGCGCTGCCCAGCCAGCCGACCAGGATGACCGAGGCCAGGCCGGCCAACCCTCCGGTGAGGGCGAAGCACATGACCTTGACGCGGTCGCTGGCGATGCCCGCCCCGGCGGCGGCGGACGGGTTGCCGCCCACGCTGTAGACGTCGTAGCCGAACTTGGTCCTGGCCATGACGAAGGCTCCGATGGCGACCACGGCGGCCATCCACAGCGTCTGCGCGGCGAGGTTGGGCAGCGGGCTGCCCGCGAACAGATCGGTGAACGCCTCGTTGCGCGAGCCGCGGATCGGCACGCCGTCGGACAGCAGCAGCGCGGCGCCGCGCAGTGCCGCCAGCGCGGCCAGGGTGACCACGAACGAGGGAATCTTGAACCGGGTGGTGATCAGACCGTTGATCACACCGATCGCCACACCGGTGAGGATGGCCAGCGGGGCCGCGGCCCCGACGGGCACGCCCACCTTCGTCACCAGCCAGGCCAGCTCCACCGCGAGGAATCCGTGCAGCGACCCCACCGACAGGTCAATCTCGCCGACGACGATCAGGAAGGTCATGCCGGTGGCGACGATGCCGAGGATGGCGATCTGCTGGGCGACGGACAGCAGGTTGTCGGCGGCGAGGAAGCCCTCGGCTCCCACGGCGCAGACCAGGAAGATCACCACGGTGGCGGCCAGCACGCCGAACTCCCTGGCGCCGAGCAGCCTGCGGACCAGGCTTCCCCCGGAGTCGTCCACCCGGTAGGCGTTCGCGATCTGCTGCTGGATGGTCATGCGAGTTCTCCGGAGGTGTGAGGGGCGCCGTCGTGAGCAGCCGCGGGCGCGTTGCCGAGGATGAGTCCGACAACCTCGGCCGCCGTGGTGGTCGCGACATCGCGTATGCCCGACACCAGGCCGCCGCGCATCACCACGACCCGGTCGGCGACCTCCAGGACGTGGTCGACGTTGTGCGAGACGACGACGACGGCCTTGCCCCGTTCCCGCAGGTCACGGATGAGCGAGAGCACGTTCTGCTGCTGCTCGGGTCCGAGCGCCGCGGTCGGCTCGTCCAGCAGTACGAGCTCACCGCCCTGGTGCACGGCTCTGGCGATGGCGATGCACTGGCGCTGCCCTCCGGACAGCCCGGCCACGGGCATCCGTACCGACGGGATGCGGATGCGCAGGGTGGTGAGCACCTCTCGCGCCTCGGTCCGCATCCTGCGGGTGTCGACCAGGCCGAACCTGCGCGGCTCCTGCCCGAGGAAGACGTTGGCGGCGACGCTACGCTGGTCGACCAGGCCGAGGTTCTGGTAGACGACCGCGATGCCGCAGGCCGCGGCGTCACGGGGGCTGCGGAAGACCTGCGGACGGCCGGCCATCCGGATCTCTCCCTCGTCGGGCCGGTACGCACCGCAGATCACCTTCATCAGCGTCGACTTACCGGCGCCGTTGTCGCCCATGAGGCCGACCACCTCGCCGGGTTCGACGCTGAAGTCGACGCCGCGCAGGGCCTCGACCCCGCCGAAGCGTTTGCGTACGCCAACGGCCTCGAACAGTGGCATGCTCTCTCCCTTCCGAACCCGCGGGTTGGCTTGACTGGTAAGACCGGTTATGCCATGCGAGATTTGTCTCTCGAAGGGCGATTCGTCAACCCTTTCGCGCATCTCGAATCGGCAACGGCCGATCGGGTCGCGGCGGCGAGGCCCACGCAGTAAGGTGTCACTGGTCTTACCGGCCTAACCACATCTGAGGGGGGTCTCCATGCCGGACCTGGGGGGAAGAAACGCACTGGTCACAGGCGGTGCTGGCGACATCGGCGCCGCCATGGCCGCCGAGCTGACCCGCCGGGGCGCCCATGTCACGCTGCTCGACGTCAAGTCCCCGGACGAGGCGCAGGAGTGGATCACCACGGCCTCCGCGTACGGCGAGGTGGGCTACGTGCGAGCCGACGTACGGGACCGGCCGGCTCTGGACACGGCGCTGGAGCGACTCGGCAAGCTGGACATCGCGATCGCCAACGCGGGGATCGTCGAATCCGCCCCCTTCCTGGAGATCACCGCCGAGCAGTGGGAGCGCCACCTGGACATCAACCTCACCGGCACCTTCCACACCGCCCAAGCCGCCGCCCGGCGCATGGTCACCCAAGGCGGCGGGGGCCGCATCGTCCTGACGGGATCCTGGGTGGGCACGGTTCCATGGCCGGAGATCGCGGCCTACAGCGCGTCCAAGGCGGGGGTGGCGATGCTGGCCCGTTCGATGGCCAAGGAGCTGGCACCGCACGGCATCCTGGTCAACGCCCTCGCACCCGGGATCGTAGCTGCGGGCCTGGCCAAGTGGCAGTTCGAGAACGAGCCGGCCTACGCCGCGCGGGCGAGCACGGCGATCCCCCTTGGGGCGCCGCAGACCGCGCAGCAGGTGGCCAAGGCGGCGGCGTTCCTGTGTTCGCCGGACTCCGACTACATCACCGGCACAACGCTGCTGGCCGACGGTGGCTGTTCACTGTTCAACCAGGAATGATCGGATTTCACCGGAGGGTGTCGGTCCTCGATCTTGAAGGTAGCGTGGCAGGGATGATGGCAAGCGAAGACGCCTCCGCGCGCGACAGGCGCCCCCCAACCAAGGAGGCCGTGGCCAGACGGCTCGAGCTGGAACTCCTGTCCGGGCAGCACCCGGCCGGATCGAAGCTGGAGTCGGAACGGGTGCTCTCCCAGCGGTTCGGCGTGAGCCGCCCGATGATCAGGGAGGTGCTCCGGGGGCTGGAGCAGCAGGGCATCATCGAGGTCGTCCCGGGCCGGGGCAGCTTCGTCCGCGACGTGCGGATCACCGACGCGGTCCGCCCGCTCGACGCGCTTTACCGGCAGCGCAAGCCGACCTCACGTGACGTGATCAGCGCCCGGATGATGCTTGAGCGCGAGACCGCCGCACTCGCCGCCCAGCACGCGACCCCCGAGGACCTGCGTGTCATCGAGGAGATGCTGCTGCGCTTCGATGAGGCTCGCGACCTGGTCTCCCGAGCCCGAGCCGACGTCGCCTTCCACGCCGCCGTCGCGGCGGCGTCGCGCAACCCGGTGATCGAGGCCATGTTCGGCTCGATCGCCACGCTCACCTTCGAGCTCATGCTCCGCAGCCTGGGCGACCCTTCGGTCTCCCGCGAGGGCGTGCCGTACCACCAGGAGATCCTCGACGCGATCAAGGCCCGCGACCCGGAGGCCGCGAGCGACGCCATGGCCGCTCACCTTGAGGTGGCCCTGCGTACCTACGGCGACGACCTCGACCGGAGCCTCGACCTGGTCGCCCAGCGAAAGATCGAGCAGCTCATGGACCTGTCCGAGGACTGACCCCGGCATCCCACGCTCGCCTCCCTGTCCGGTACCGAGCGATTGACCTGGCCTTCTAGCTAGACGCCGACGCGGCGTGATTTGACCAGATAGTAGAGGCCCGTCGCCAGGCCGGTGGTCAGCAGGACGAGCCCTATGCCGATCATGGCGATGATCGTCGCCCAGCGCAGACCTTCCGGCAGGTGCAATGCCAGGAACCATGAGCGATTGGCCTCTCCTGTGGCGAGCATGATCGCGGGGACGACCCCTTGGGCGACTAGTGGCACCCAGCACAGGGTCAAGCTGGCGACGACGTAGGCCCGTCGTCCGGTGGGGGCAAGGTCAAGACCGAGCCGTTGCAGGCCCAAGTCGGGCCTGGGCAGGCCGACGTCGTGGTTGTGGTGCCTAGCGGGGACGGGCTGCAGGTTCCTGTGTGCGGGCCGGGCGCCGGAGCGGAAGTAGTGGAGGAGTTCGGGGGCGGTGCTGTGGAGTCTGGCGATGGCGATTCGGCCCAGCAGCCACGCCAGCGCCGTGCCACTGATCACGCCTGCCACCGGCCCCGCCCAGGTGGGGCCGAGCCGTACGGCGAAGAAGGCCGGAGTGGCGGTGGCTGCGGTCAGGACCAGCATCAGCAGGACCTGGGTGAAGTCGGTGCCGTTGTCCAGCAGGTTGCCGCTCCTGCGATGTGGGTCGGCCAGCGGGACAGGGCGCAGCACTGACACCAGCACGCTTACGCCCGCGCCGCCGCCCAGCACTGCGGGGACGAGCGCGGCCAGCCATGGCCACTGCTCGTACTGGCCGGAGACGAAGACCAGGCCGATCGTGAGGATCACGGTGGGCGGCGCGGTGACCAGGAGCCAGCCGACCTGGCGGCCGCGCACGTCGTGCCCGATCGCGCCGGAAATCATGATCTTGCCCCACAGTTCGGTGCCATCGTCGCTGTAGAGGTTGGCGCAGATCGCGGACATCCACAGTGCGAACAACAGCCCGGTCCATGGCAGGAAGAGCGATGCGCCGACGGCCAGCGGCAGCATGCAGAACACCAGCGCATAGCCCATTGCGAAGCAGACCAGGTGGAAGCGGTGCAGGTCGCGAGTGTAGGTGCGCAGTTCCCTGGCGGCGACCGCGGTGACCGGGCCACGCGCCCACCGATCGGCGGCGACCTTGGCGGGGCGTCCATGTGCGCGGCGGGTGGTCAGCCGTCGCCGCATCAGGACGGCCCAGCCGTACAGGCACCCGGTCCCGAGCAGCGCCAGAGCGGCCAGAGCGGCGAGCGCGACGGGCCACTCAGCGCGCCCGGCTGCCTCGACGGCGGCCAGACCCCATCCTGACGGCAGGATGCGCATCCCCGTGGCCAGCCCGCTGGGGAATCCCGTGTTCAGGGTCGCGCTCACCAGGGGCGACAGCACCCAGCCCGAATGGAGGGCGGCCAGGGTGGCCGCGCTGATGAACGCCGCCAGTGCGGCACCTAGCCGCGAGCGCATGACCTGGCCGAAGACGGCGGTGACCAGCCGGGAGGCCAGCACGCTGAAGATTAGCTGAAGCGGGACTGAGAGCACACCGACGATGATCGCGCCCGGGCCGAGTCCGGCGGAGACAGCCCCGACCACGAGCCCGGTGAAGGCCACCAGAGTCACCACCGGGGTGACACCGACGAAGGCTGCCGCGGTCAGGCCGGCCGTCAGCGCGCGCGGGGTCAGCCCGTAGTGGGCGAAGTGCTCGGGGCGCAGGGTCTCATCCCCGCCGCCGAACAGGGCCGGCCCCAGCAGCCATCCTGCCGTCCAGACGGCCAGCGCGGCGCCGAGCAGGTCGAAGCGCAGCGACGCGAGCGGGTAGTCGCGGCTGGCGAGTAGGAGTACGGCGGCCGCGAGAGCCAGGCCGACCAGACCACCGACGATCATCTGGGCGGCGCGTTGGCTGGTCATGGAGTTGCGCTGGACGGCCAGCTTCATCCGGATCAGGATGCCAACCATGCCAGCTCCTCCACCTGAGGCAGCGGGCCACCGACCAGGCTCACGAACCGTTGCTCCAGGCTCAGTCCGGCGCGGACCCCCGTCAAGGACCCGGCAGCCGCGACCCGGCCGGAATTGATCACGGCTACGTGGTCACACAGGTCTTCCACCAGCGCCATCACATGACTGGACAACACCACGGTCCCGCCGCCGCCGACGAACCATTTCAAGATCTCCCTAATGGTCGCCGCGGAGACAGGGTCGACCGCTTCCAGCGGCTCATCCAGCACCAGCAGCTTGGGGGCGTGCAGCAAGGCGGAGGCCAGGCCGATCTTCTTGCGCATGCCTGTGGAGTACTCCATTACCAGGGTGCGCTCGGCTGCCTGCAGGCCCAGGGTCTCCAGCAGTTGCCCGGCGCGATCCTCGACGTCGGCGCGGTCCATGCCGCGCAGCAGACCGGTGAAGCGCAGCAGCTCGCGCCCGGTTAGCCGCTCGGGCATGGCCAGCCCGTCGGGCAGCACGCCGATCAGCGTCTTGGCGCGGACGGGGTCTGTCCACACGTCGATGCCGAAGATCTCGGCCCGGCCGGCATCCGGACGCAGCAGACCTACCGCCATCGACAGCGTGGTGGTCTTGCCCGCTCCGTTGGGCCCGACCAGGCCGAAGAACGATCCGCTCGGCACCTCAAGCTCGATGTGATCGACGACGCGGTTGCCGCCGAGCGTCTTGACCAGGCCGTCGAGCCGAAGCCCCGGCACTGTGGTTGGCGATCTCACGGGACACCCCTCATGTCTGTACGGCACGTGCCGTATCGAAAGTTGAGCATGGCAACACAGAATCCGAATTGTCAATACGGCACGTGCCGTACCGCTATCGTGGGTGACATGACCGACAAGCGCAGCCGGCGTGCCGCCGACAGAACCGAGGCCATCATGCGGACCACGCTGGAGCTGGGCCAGGAGATCGGCTACGCCAAACTCAGCATCGAAGCGGTCGCGGCCCGCGCCGGCGCCGGCAAGCACACGATCTACCGCCGTTGGCCGTCCAAGGGAGCCCTGTTCCTCGACTCGCTGCTGTCGTTGAACGAGCCCAGCTTGGACTACCCCGACACCGGCGATATCGTCGCCGACCTACGCAAGCAGATCCACGCGGCCGTCGACCTGCTGAGCACACCGCCCTTGGGCCCCCTGTACCAGGCCCTGGTTAGGGAGGCCCAGCACGATCCCCAGGTCGCCGCCGAGCTCAACGAGCGCTTCATCACCCCGCAGGCGGAAAGGACCGTCGCCCGGCTCAAGGCGGCCCGCGACCAGGGCCAGCTGTCGCCCGACTTCGATCTGGACCTGGCGATGGCGATCCTGTCCGGTCCGCTGTACTTCCAGTTCCTGATCACTCAGGAACCACTGACCCGCGACTATGTCGACCGGGTTCTCGACGCCCTCTTCAATGGGATGAGGCCACGGTAGTTGTCCGTTCTCGCTGAAGTCAGCCCAGGGTCATGCCTGGTGCGCTCGGTCGGCAGTGCCGGACTGAGCGGGCGGTGGTCGATGGGACGGTGTCGTTATTCGCCCGTCACCCGGTGGCCCTGCTTGAAGCCATGAGGCTTGGCCCTTCACTCTTCCAGCTCGGTCGCGTCCGAGATGCGGTGTAAAAGTCTTCTGTGCCCTGTTGTGACGCCCGGCGGGACGTGAAAATTGAGTAGCTGCTCGCCGACGTCGGGTTCTCTTTGGTGCCTGGTTGAGGCCGCGTAAAAGTCTGACGCTGGGAGCTGGCCAGGGGCCCCGCATTGTGCTTCGAGCACGAGAGTCCGATTCTGTTCCGCCCCACAGCTCCCGCGAGCAGCTGTTCAGATATACCGAGCGACACAGGCGGTGGTCATGGAAGAGGTCAGCGAGGAGCCGGTGGACCTGGTCGAGCGGATCTGCGCGATCGACATCGGCAAGACCACGGTAGTGGCCTGCGCGCGCGTCCCGCACGAGGTCAAGCCCGGCAGGCGAGTGCAGGAAGTGCGCGAATTCAGCACACTGACTTCATCGCTGATGGAACTGTCCGACTGGCTGCGCTGCCAGCAGGTGCGCAAGGTAGCGATGGAGTCCACTTCCACGTAATGGAAGCCGGTCTACTACCTGCTGGAGGCCGAAGGGTTCGACTGCGAACTGTTCAACGCCAGACATGTCAAGAACGTCCCGAGCCGCCCCAAGACCGACAAACTGGCCGCCGACGACCTCCTTGGCGCCGAACCCACAGTCCTCACCGGAGCGCTCGTCGGCTACGCCCGGGTCTCCACCCGCGATCAGCGCCTCGACCGACAGACCCGCGCGCTCGAAGCCGCCGGCTGCATCCGCATCTTCGCCGACAAGCTGAGCGGCAAGAACACCGACCGCGAAGAGCTCACCAAGGCCCTGGACTACCTACGGCCCGGCGACACCCTCGTCGTCCCCTCGCTCGACCGGCTCGCCCGCTCCCTGGCTGACCTCGTCACGATCGTCGCCGAGCTGCGCCGCCGCGGCGTTGGCTTCCGGTCCCTGTAGGAAGCCCTCGACACCACCACCCCCGGCGGCCGCCTCGTCTTCCACGTCTTCGCCGCCCTGGCCGAGTTCATCCGCGAGCTGATCGTCGAGGGCACCTACGAGGGCCTGGCCGCCGCCAAGGCTCGCGGCGTGCGACTCGGCCGCCCACCCGCGATGACCCCCGAGCAGGTCCGGCACGCCCGTGCCTTGCTCACCCAGCCCGATGCCACCGTGTCCTCAATTGCCCGGCTGCTGAACGTCAGCCGCTCCACGATCTACAAGTATGTGCCCGAACTCGCCACGGGCCGCCCTGCCGTCGAACAGCCGGCAGTGCGAGCCGAGCTGGAGACTGGCGGCTGATTCCCCAGGTCAGCGCCTACTTGGCGGCTGATGGCGCGTTGGTTGACGGCACCCCGTGTTGCTCGTCGAGATCTCGGTGAACGTGTCCACCCCGGCGGGCGGCGAGCGGGTCGACGCCGTGGTGTCCTGGGGGATCAAGCACGGGCTCCACCGGGTTGCCGCGCTCGACAGTGCCCTCGACGTCGCGGCGGGCTGGCGGGTGGAGTTGCCCGGCGGGACCGTGCTACGGGTCGACGGCCCGGGCGGCATGCTGTTCGACGGCGCGGTGACGCTCGCCCCCGGGTGGCGGCAGGCCGTCACCTTTGCACATTTGAGCGATCTGACCTCCTCTGTAAGTTCTCTGTGCGATCATCATCAATCGCAGTTCTGTAGGGAGAAAGGAGAGCTGTGACTGCCTTGTCGGCATTTTCCGAGGATGAGGTGAATCAGCTGCTGCATGCACCGAGGCAGGTGATGTGGGCGGCGCTGCAGGCCGAGAGCGATGGCATCATCGGGTTCGCCAAGGAGATCTATGCGGGCGGCAAGGCATTAGAGGACTCCAAGCAGCACAGCAGCGAGCTGATCAGGACGCTTGTGTCCCGCGACCCGGTGGGTGAGGCGGCCGGTTCGACGCCGGAGGAGGCCATCGCGGACGCGCTCGACAAGGTTCCGGGGGCCATCGCCCTGCTTCGCTCCAAGGTAACCGAGGAAGACGTGCACGCCTATGGACAGTGGCTGATCGAGATCGCCGTCAAGGTGTCCGAAGGCGCCAAGGGGATCTCCGGGGCTGAGCAGAAGTTCATCGACCAGCTCACCGCGGCGATCAAGGGCTGACTGCTCGTAGAGTCGCCTTTGACGGCGTGCATCTGCGAGCAGCAGAACCAGAACTACCGCAGCCGCGAGCGCTGTTCGAAGGGGAAACCGAAGACCATTCATCCTCGGTTGCTTTTCTTCGTTGAGCCTGGCAACCCGAACCGACCGCGTTCTTTGAGAATGCCGGTCGATTCGGGCGCTCGCTCGGAGGTCACCTCCTCCGCCAAGATGCGCCACCACCGCTGCAGGGCTTCGGCGTTGTGGATATTTTGTCCGGTTCTCTGGCCACGTGATGCCGAGAACAGCGACGGGCGGACCCGTACTTTATGTGAGTGGATCCGGAGATGGTGAAGGGGAGGCCCTGATCGGAAGGTAGCAGTCCGACGACGGGCGACTGGAGCCGTGCCGGACGGGTGTCGGGGTGGTCTGCCGGTCAGGCTCGCGGATCCACGGAGCGGTCTACGTTTCGCGACGGTGTGGTTACTGGTGTAGAAGTGCTGTGGCTGGTCGCTTGGGGAGGGGACCGCCGCGCACGGGCATCTAGCTAGTAAGAGACAAGGACGGGAAGACCGTAGGGGCCTACGTGCTCGCATGGCACCAGGACGGCTCCAAGATGCTCTCCATCAGAATCAACCAGGGCGCCCCGGGCCGTGATCATCAGGCGGACGCCATCGAGTTCGCCAGGCAACTCAAGCCGCTCCTCCTCACCCCAGCGCCGTGATCCAAGACCTGCAGCCCACGGCATACAGCTTGACGATCATCTCGACCGGGCTACTTCAGACGATCGGCCGTGCGATGTCGAAAGCGTCGACAAGTGCACAGCTCAGTGATGTTCAGACTCCGCCCTCGGCCAGATCGCCCAGCCCACTGATCTCCCGCCTGTCGTCCCCACCGTCCTGACCGGCCGTGCCGTAAGCGACGGCTCTCACAGATCATCGGGCCTCGCCACGGAGGAGACGCCGCCACAGCTCCATCGCCGCGGCGCTGACCAGCCAGCCGGACTCGTGGACCGTGACCCCTCCGGAGTCCCGCAGCGTGCGCCGTATGAAGAGCTGACCACCCGCCTGGCACAGCTCGAACAGTACGGAGTCGCACTCGCATGTGTGCTCCCGAACCCTGACCCTGTTGCACCGCGACACCGGCACACCCCAGTCGACCTCGACGTGCCCTGGCTGCGGCGGAGCGAAGTGAACACCGTGGAACTCACCGAAAGTCCCCATGCTGTCCTCCGAGCATTCGCCGATTTCCGTCAACTGCAAGTAGAAGGTCGGCCGAGATTGCGGTCACGGTGACATGGCAGGACAGGCACGGACACGCCCCCTCGCGTGTCGCATTCACGGGGTCCCTCTGGAGGGATCCAGATGCCGAAAGGCAGGCCAATCCCAGGAGAGGGCCTGCGTACCGGCGCACGGTCACTGACAATGAGAAGCGCCGACGAATACGAAGAGCGTTCGGATGAACACGGAGGTGCATGCCGTGGAGTCACCCCAATGGGCGGCACGGATCCGAGCCGTGCGCAAGGCGCGACTCTGGGACGTGCACACGATGGCCCGAAGGCTTCGCACAGCTGCTGGAGACGATGGCCGCGACCTACCTGATCACGAGTCGCTCGTTCGGTCCATCCGCCGGTGGGAGTCGGGGAAGATCTCCGTCCTGAGCGAGCGATACCGGCTGCTGTTCTGCCGGGCTCTCGAAGTCGCCGAGGCCAGCCTGTTCTCCGACCCCATCGAGGTTCCCGCACCTCGCCCCCAGTCGGCCGCCCATCACGATCTGGACGCGATGTCCTCCTTCCGTGGCGCCGATCGGCGCGTCGGCGGAGGCCATCTGTACGCCACCGTCATGGGATACCTGGAACAGGACGTCGCGCCCAGGCTGTTCGGCGGCTCGGACGGGGCGACAGCGTTCGTGGCCGCCGCCGCGTTCACCGAGATGGCCGGCTGGATGGCACACGACGCCGGCCAGGACGACGCCGCCCACCGCCACTTCGCTCGGGCGCTCGACCTCGCGGGCGTCGGCGGAGATCGAGAGCTTGAAGCTCACATCCTGGGCAGCATGAGCTATCTTGCCCGGCATCTTGGATGCCCTGACGATGCCGTCCAGCTCGCGCAGCGCGGGACCACCATGCTGGTCGATACCCGAACTGCGGCACCCGCGATGAAGTCACGTCTGCTGACCATGGCGGCCCGAGGGTTCGCGGCCCAGGGCGAGGCCGGTGAGTGCACACGATTGCTGATCCGAGCAGAGAAGGCCCTGGGGCAAAGGATGGGCGAGGCCGCGTCGCCGTGGACCGGACCATTCGACGAAGGCGCGCTGACGCTCGACGCGGCTCGGTGCATGCTGAGACTGGGGCATCTCGGTGAAGCACAGCGACAGGCTCGCCGCGCCATCGCGCTGCGTCCGGCCGACCGGACGCGGAGCAGGGCGTTCGGACAAGTCGTGCTTGCGAGGGTGCTGCTTGCCGAGGGGCAGCTCGACGAGGCATGCGCATTGATCATCGACGTCATCGCCGACACGCGCTCCTTGAGCTCGCTGGTCGTCACTCGACAACTGGCGGGTCTTCAGGGACTCCTGAAGGCGTACCGTGGGAACAAGACCCTCACCGAGCCTCTGAAGGTGCTGAATGGAGCGCTGCGGGAGCGGTGCTGGCTTTACCAGTGGGGAGGTTCTCGTCGTGAACCCGGAGGCCCCGCTCTACGAGCGTGACCCCGAGGCGTGGAATGCCTACCTCGCCGAGGGAAATGCGAAGCAGGCCCGCAAGCGCGTTGGGGCAGACGTTCTGATCCGCGACGAGCACGGCCGGATTCTGCTGGTGGACCCGAAGTACAAGCCGGACTGGGACCTGCCTGGAGGCATGGCCGAGGCGAACGAGTCACCCGCCGCAGCCGCTCGGCGCGAGATCAAGGAAGAGCTCGGCCTGGACCTGGAGATCGGACGGCTGCTCGTGGTGGATTGGGTACCGCCGCATGCGCCATGGGACGACTCGCTCATGTTCATCTTCGATGGCGGGACGATCGCCACAGACCTGTCCCGCTCAATCGTGCCGATGGACGACGAGATCCTTCAAGCGCGCTTCCATCCCGCAACTGACGCCCAGAACTTGCTCAGACCATACGTTTGGCGTCGGCTTCATGCGGCGCTCAACTCCCTGAAGAGCTATACGCCCACCTATCTTGAATATGGATTCCCCCATCGCGGAATCTGAAGTGTTCAGCCCTCATGGGACAACTGGTAGGGCCAATCCGGCAAAGACCATACCCAGCCTCCAACATGCCGCAAGACGTTATGTGACTCAGACTACGACGGAGCACTGTTACGCAACAGAAGGCTTTGCCCGGCGAGAAGACCTGCCTGCGACATTTAGCTAATCTTCGTTCGAAGTTGCTGGAATTGCCGGTGGCGGACATGGTCGTCCTGACCACGGAAGGCTTTGAACTCGCCGAGCCTGTATGCGGTCGAGGACTTACCATTACTTATTTCAATGTGGAAGTCGCGGCCGAGCAGGCTGATTCGACGCTCCAGTTCGTACGGCTCCAGCGGAGTCTCTATAGCCCGGGCGATCTGTGCTGCAGTCATGAAGTCAGACTTGGCACGCAAGACCCGGTAGATGGGGTCATGTTCGATATCCGGGTCGCGTTCACGCTGCTCAGCTGTCCGGTTCAAGGCGGAGGCGATTGCGGTACCGAGTGCCTTGGCTACTGGCGGAGGGAAGGCATTGCCAATTTGCCGATAGTTCGAAGTCTTCTTTCCAGTAAAAGTCCACCTGAATTCGCCGTCGTCCCAACCCTGAATTCTCGCCACCATTTCACAGGTGAGCTTCGGGCCCAATTCCGTCATTGGCCGCGTCGGAGGATAGGGAGGTGCACTGTCATGAACCCCAAAGGCGTCGACGCCCAGTGCTGCCCAGGCACGCTTCGCTCGCGTCGGCCCAAGGTCAGCACCACCGTGCTTCTTGGAGCCACCGACGATTGTGGGGGCGATGTCGTTGGCTTTTTCAGCCCAATCCTCGGCGCCGTCCCAGCCGTTCGCGGCCATCAGCGGGAAGAGGGTTTCACCCACGGTCGGAGGCTTCCCGATCGGCTCAGGCCAGTGGAAGTACGAGAAGTCCTCTGGCGCCATAGCTACGAGTACGAATCGAGGGCGAAGCTGGGGCACACCGTAGTCTGATGCCTGAAGCAGGCGCCACTCGGCGGCGTATCCGAACTCACGTAGCCGGTCGAGGACGTGCTGTCGGTAGCCGGCGAAGCGCGGCAGGCTCAGCCCGCGCACGTTCTCCAGCATGAGCGCCCGCGGCTTGATGATGTACACCAGCTCGATTGCCCAGGCGAACAGATCGCGCTCATCCGTGGCCCCGAGTTGCTTGCCCGCGATGGTGAACGGGGGACATGGAACACCACCCGCTAGGAGGTCTATAGGACGCCCACTCTCGCCCGGGGCATAGTCTTCGGGGTTCCACACGTGCACATCCGCGACATCCCCCTCAGCGATCTTCCACTGTGGGCGGTTGTGCCGCAGCGTGTTAACAGCGTTTGGGTCGAGTTCGACGGCCAGCTCGTGTTCGAAGCCGGCCCGTTCGAGGCCCAGTGCCTGCCCTCCCGCGCCGGCGCAGATCTCAATGACCCGAAGTTCAGTCACTGGAGGTTCCTTTCGTTGGTGCCGGGCGGGTGCCAGCTGTATCTTCGCGGATCCGGAAGGCCTCCGGGTAGATACTGTTGTTGACGTGTCGGGGATCGATAGAGATCAAGCGCGCAAGCAGGCCCATGCGAAGGGCCTGTACCCGGCGCCTCTCAACGAGGGGCGCTCCAGGAACATGCGTGCCAACCGCCGGGCTGATACCAAGCCCGAGGTAGTACTGCGGAGTGCACTGCACCGGCTCGGCCTCAGGTATCGCAAGGATTTCCGGCTCGATCTGAACGGTGTGAAGGTCCGCCCAGACATCGTCTTCACGGCTAAGAAGGTTGCCGTTTTCGTGGACGGCTGCTTCTGGCATGCCTGCCCGGAGCATGGGCGTGCGCCGACGACGAACGACTGGTACTGGACACCGAAGTTGCGCCGCAACGTGGAGCGGGACCGTACCGCTGACACGGCCCTCAGTGATGCTGGCTGGCAGGTTGTGCGCCTGTGGGAACACGAACCGTTGCCCTCTGCGGTAGAGGCCGTTGTTGCTGCGCTGTCGTCTCACACCGAACATGTGTGCGACGTTAGCGAGGAGGTCTGACAATTTAGATCGATCCGTGTCGGCGATCAGTCGCGAGGGCGGCTCAGCCGCGGACCAGGCTCAGCAGATGCTTCTTCTCTGCCTCTGGGATGCTCCTGTTCGCCTTTACGGTGTTCGTGACAATGCTGTGGATGTAGGACTTGTCGATCTCCACGGATCTGAGGCTGTACGTATCGGTTTCCGCCATCTTGGCAGAGACCACTGGAAGTCCTAACTCCCTCAACTCCCGGACACGCCGCTCCGCGTGGACGGCATCTGCCGTAACCACTCGCAGGTAGTCGCCAGGCACGGCCTGACCGAGGCGCTCGGCGAGAAGGCTGAACAACTCCTGGTGCGTTCGGGAGTTGTATGGGATCTTCCGTGCCCAGTCTGGGAGCAGATGGCCGTATTCGCGTTCCATCTCGTACTCCAACGTGTGGCGAACCGTCTGCCAGGCCGTTTCCTGATCGGGGATGTTAGCCCGAAGTAAGGCCTGGTAGGCCGCTGCGGACAACCGCTTCGCCGCGAGGTATGCATCAAGCAAGTCTTGGTGAGATGTGGAACCCTTCAACTGCTCTACCAAAGTCGAGTAAGCGTCCAGGAGGTCCGGCCTCAGGCGCTTCCACTGCTCTTCGAGAACTGAGTCGCCGCTGGGCATGGGGGCTCCTATCTTCGCTTGGTAGCGTCCGGCACGTATTCGGGCGGATACCGAAGAATATGCACATCTTCCCCCGCTTCTTCCACCGCTTTCAGATCACCGAGCCACTCCCGGAGGAACTGTGCACCCGCCTTGTCCTCGTCGTTGGCGTGGAGGAACGTGATCTTACTGCCAAGGCGGACTCGGGATGTCGTCCGCTCCCGAGTGGTGTCGAGCGAGTCTTGCAGGTCGAGCCCTGCGGCGAAGCGCCGGATGTCGGAGACGAAGTCCAGGACCACGACACGGTTCTTACCTGGGGCGAGGCGCAGGCCGCGACCAAGCTGCTGGACGAAGATTCTCCTGCTGTGGGTGACTCTCTGGAACACGACGATGTTGACGTCAGGGACGTCCACCCCCTCATTGAGGACATCGACCGCACAGAGGACGCCGGTCCGTCCCTCAGCGAAGTCCCAGAGGGCCTTGTTGCGGGCGACGGGGTTCATGGCTCGTCCGGTCACGGAACGTGAGTAGATGGCTTCCGCGCGCGTGAACGCCATCGCGTTGATCCGAGATGCCATCTTCTCAGCGTGATCGATCGTGCCGCAGAAGACGATGGCCCGCGGGTTCGCCTGCTCTGGCCATACCTCCGCGAGGCGTTCCACGACAGCGTCGTCCCACTCCTCGATGAACAGGCTCCGGTTGATGCCCTTCGGACTGAACCGTTCGCCCTGAAGTTGCCGCAGGGCGTCCCAATTGATGTTGTCCGTGTACATCCGGTAGTCGACATTGGCCAGGTATCCCTCACGGAGGCCACGAACGAGATCGATGTTCACCACGGGGTGGTCAAACCACTTGCCTAGAGCGCTGCCATCAGGGCGCCAAGGTGTCGCGGTCATTCCGACCAGGAAGGCGCCGCCGTCGCCCGCCGAGAGTTCGTCGAGGACTGCGTTGTACGCCAGTGTGCCCAGGTGGTGACACTCGTCCACTACCACCAGATCGAAGTGCGGAAGCTCCCGGCCAGAGGCCAAGCTGGACGCGACACTGTCGACGCAGGCGAATACGACATCCAGATCCTTCAGCGCATCCGGATCGGGCCGCTCATGGCCATTCCAAATCCCAGTGGACTGAGAGGAACGAAGCATCGGCCAGAACGATCGCTCAAGCTGGTAGACGAGCTCGTTGCGGTGTGCCAGTACGAGCGTCTTGGCACCGGGCCGAGTGAGCGCGAAGCGCCGGTAAAACTCGGCCGCTACGAAGGTCTTCCCCAAGCCTGTGGCGAGCACGATCAGAGAGCTGCGGGAACCACGAAGAAGCTCGCCCATGATTCGGTCGACGGCCTCGGCCTGATAACTGCGCAGTTCGAATCGCTCCGGCAGGCGTTGGGCCAATGACTCGTTTGCTGCGAGTTCTGCTTGTTTGAACAGCTTCCTGCTGTCCCACAGTTGCAGCGGGATACCCTGCGCGATCAGTTGGCGCTGCTGCTGATGCACCGCCTGTGTGAAACCGCTCCTGCTTACGATCACGGGGACGTCGGCCTCGTAGCGCTGACTCGCAGCCAGAGTCTCTGCGACGATGTCCGACCCCACTGCTGCCCGCCATCGCTTGACCTGGAAGAGCCACCGTCTCCCGGCTTTGGTCGCGACAACGTCTGCTCCGCCGTCACCGGAAGTTCCCGCAAGCCGCACGTGTTCGAACCCGCGTGCTATGACCAGTCGCATGACCATCCGCTCGAACGCCTGCCAGCCGGTGCCGCTGAGCAGCAGGTCACTCACAATCCGCTGGGCCATCAGAGCTTGCTGTCTAGGAAGTCCGCCGCAGCGCGCGCCCGGATGACAAGCAGGGGCTCCGGCCGCTGGTAGCGCAAGTAAGAGGCACAGTCCTCCAGGCAGCGCAGGTACTTCGTGGCGAGTTCCTCTTGAAGACCGGCGGCGACCATGGGGCCGAGGTCGTCGCTCGGCCAAGGGTCCCGCCAAACCCTCCCGCTGAACCAAGACTGCGGGAGCTTTCGAAAGAATGCCACCAGCGCGGTCGCGTCGCAGTAGCGGAGATACTCGCCAGACTGCTTCATTCGGCCGAGTTCGCTCAGGTCGATCCCAGAAGAGATCATCCCTTCGGCGAGCGAACGCTGCTGCTTCTCATCCAGGTCGGCGTAGAAGTCCTCGGCTTCAGGGATGCCGGCGAGCCGCTCAGCGATGAGCCGGAAGAGCTGTTTGATCTCCTCACGTACCCCTTCGGGCGTCTCGGCGACCAGGTCGCTCCAGGCGCGTCGCAGCACCTCAGCCATGAGGACACCCGGAGAGTGCCCGTTCTGTCCGGTTAGAGACGCGTAGTTGTCGTAGAAGAATTGCGCGGTTTCGGCAGCCACCACGTCCTCAGGGCGCATGCCCAGTTCGCTGAAGGCAGGGTGGGATCGGTCGATGAAGACGGTGATCTTGCCGATCTTCTTGTGGCTGAGGACAGGAATCGGCGCTCGGCCGTATGCGGGGATAATCGGCCGCTGCATCATCCGGGAAACGACATCCACGGGCGCACTGGTCGTGCCGTCAGCCAGGCCGATTGCCAGGCCGATTGCCGAAAGGTCGTTCCACTCCTCTGAAGCGGCAAGCAGCTCGGCCTCGCTGGCGGGGTGGGCTGAGCCGCGAACCAGCCCGCAGGTCAGACATGCATCGTCGTCGGCTGTGTTCGTATCGGCGCAGAAGGCGCAAGTCCACGGAACAATGACTTCGGGGATCTGGGAGCTGCCGCAGACGTCACAGCTCACGGCAGACTTGGCCAGCTCTGCGTCGCAGTGGGTGTTCAGGCACGCCTTGCCCACCAGGATGAAGTCACACGCCTCGCAGATCTCCGCCCTTGGGGCGTTCTGGAAAGCGCACTCAGGGCACTCGGGCAGCTCGTCGATCGGCTTGTCATTGGCGCCCTCAACGAGCTCCCACCAACGGGCGTCGTCGTAGTAGCCGGTCTCCTTTCCCTGGAACCGCGAGAGATACTCCCGCTCGACCTCGCGAGGTATGCGCTCGGCCTTCCCCTTTGCCGGGTTGTACTGCCCCATGTACATGTCGGCCCGGCCGAAGTTGCGGACCTTGCGGTAACCCTGGAAGAGCATCGACACGTAGGAGGAGTTCGTTTCGCCCGCGGCCCACTTGCTTGGCAGCAGGGAGCCACCCCGCAGGAACTCCATCGCGGTATGCCACTCGTCACTTGTCCGCTGGAAGTCCTGCTTGGAGAAGTCAACCGGGACGTGATCGAGGTGGACCTCCCCGACGATCCGGCCGTACTGCTGGTCGATCGGGTATTCCTTCTCGGCCCTCTTGGTGTTCTCGTCGATGTACTCGAAGAACGCGGACTTCTCACCGATGCGGATCGCCCGGCCGTTGCGGATCAAGTCGATGCCGTACTCATTCTGATCGTCATATCGCTGGATCCCCACCCAACCCCAGACACGCTCCGCGACCTCCCTAGACTCCGTGCCGCCGCACCTGGCGCAGGGCAGGCCGTTCATCAGAGTCCCGTCTTTAAGGCAGCGAATCGACTTGGCGAGTTCCCTGTCGAACGGAATGCGGGCGGGGATCCGACCATGTCCAGTCCGCTCAACAAACCGACTGGCGTCCCACACGCAGTGCTCGAACGCTGAGTACGACTCGCCGTTGACCGTGATCTTCGTACGGGTACCGCCCTCACCTCGCAGGAGGGTGGCGTATCGGCGAGCTAACTGCTGGCGGATGACGTTCTTTCCCAGCCCTGCGAGCTTGCGGATGAACGCGTTGTTCGGGTCGCCCTCCGGCCACCAGTCGCGAACCTCCACGATCGTCCCGTGCTCTAGCCCGTGAGGCTTGTCGATGACCTCAGCAGGCACCTCGAAGTTCCCCTGCTCAATCAGTTTGGGCAGGTCTACGGTGACTTGAAGTGCATAAGAATCCTCGACGCGGGCGGACGTGAGCCTCGTGACTCTCCCCAGCTTTCCTGTGGCGATATTGAACCCCATGCCGAACAGGCCCAGGGTGTCGAACGCGTTCTTGGAGGAGTAGCCAGCTCTCAGCGCGTTCGCAATCTGCTCCTCTGTGAGACCTGGGCCTGAATCACGCACTCGCACGTAGCCCTCGCCCCTGGCCACCTCAGATGCACCTGGCACCTCCAAGAAGATGTGGCGGAACGTGGACGGCTTGCCCAGGATGTCCGCAGCGCGGAACGAGTCGATGGCGTTGTCCACAAGCTCGCAGAGCGCATCGAGCGGATTGATGGGAGTGCGAGTGAGCGCCAATAGGACATTTGGCGTGGGCTGGATATCCACGAGCTTGTGCATGCTCACGGTGGCTCCTTGACCATCAACTCGGAAGAGAACAGGCACAGCGTACGATGCGCCTGCGACAAAAGCCGTCCACATGATTAAGCCTGCAGGGAGCGCCACGTCCGAGGCGTGGTCGGGCGGTGCAACGCTCACCGGGCGCACATGACAGGCCGCCGCAATGGCACCCCTGACCGGTTGATGGCGCGCATTCGCTCGACAAGACCTGCAACGACATCACCGCGGCCACCTGGTGCTCAGCCGAGTTTCCCAACGTCCCGCACGACAACGAGCCGAAGACCCAGGTGTTCATCGACGCCGGGAGGATGGGACTTCTCCAAGAAGAGCACGAGGAGATGCATTGACGCCGGTGTCGTCGCACGGAACGTCTACGTGATGGGCACCGCTCCCTGCAACTGGTCGTCACGGTCGCGGCGTTTCTCTCTCGGTTAGCTCCTGATCGCAAAGCGCGGTTTCCCGTCAGACCGAATCTGGCGACTACAGCCAGCTGGCCCGGACGCTGACAGCCGCTTCGTCGCCGGGCGGCCTGCCGAGCTCCCCCTTCTGCACCCTGGTGAGCAGGCGGTTGACGCTGTCGAGGATTTCGGGGACGCACGCGCGAACCCTGGCGACATCCGCCGCGATCACGTCGTCGCGCTCTATCCCGGCCTGCTCCAGCACCCCGTCGAGATCCGCCAACCTCTCCGCCAACCAGTGGAGGGGGTCGCTCGACAGCTCCTTCGTGAACACGCGCCTGCCCGGCTCCCACTCGCTGAAGACCGGGTGATGGTGGGTCCGGTCGAAGCTGCCGTACGGTCCGGCGACCGATTCCAGCAGATCGACGCGCCAGATGGGACGGTCGACGTGGATGGGTCGCGCGGAGTAGATGGACCCTTTCAGCTGCCCTTGTTCGAGCATGCGTACTTCGAGACGTACGCCTCTCTCGGCTCCTTCCTGCCCCTTGCTCGGATTCGGGTCGACGAAGTAGATGTTGCTCACGGCCACGCCGATCCGCTCGAAGCCGAAGACGTACAGCACGCGGTCCCTCCTTACGTCGGGTGTCACTCGAAGTATGAACAACGTGTCGAGTGTCTTCAAACGTTGTCGGTTGAGTGAACCGGAAGGGGGTGGTGGTGCTACTCACATACCGATGAAGGGGACTGAGCCGGATGCGGGCGTTCTGGTGCGGGTGGCCGAGGGGGATGCCGGTGCGCTGTCCGAGCTGTATGAGCGGTACGGCGGGCCGCTGTTCGCCTTCCTGTTCCGGCTGGCCGGTGACCGGGGGACGGCGGAGGAGATCCTTCAGGACACGTTGCTCGCCGTGTGGCGCTCAGCCGGGACGTTCCAGGGGCGGTCCAGCGTGAGTACGTGGCTGTTCGGGGTGGCTCGCCGTCAGGCGCACAACCGGTTACGACGGGTTCCGCCGCCTGCCGCCGCCGAGCCATGTGACCGGGCCGACGGTCTCCCCGGGCCGGAGGAGTTGGCCGTCGGAGGCGACTGGTTGGAGGCGGCGCTGGCCCGCCTGCCGCTCGCGCAGCGCGAGGTGGTCGTGCTCCACTTCCTTGACGACATGGCGCACCAGGACATCGCCGACGTGCTGGGCATCCCGGTCGGCACGGTGAAGAGCCGCCTGCACCACGCTCGTACGAAACTCAGGGAGAGCCTTGATGAACAGATGGCCTGAGCTGGACGGGGTGCCCGCTCCGCCGCCAGCGGACCAGATCGTCCCGGCGGTCCTGAGGGCGTCCGCGGTGGACGGTGGGCTCGGGGACGTGCGCGCGCACACCGTGTCGGCGCCGCGGCGGGCCTGGCAGCTACTGGTGGTGGAGGCGCGGCTGCTGAATCCGAGGGTCTGGGCCGCGTCGTTCGTGGTCATGGCCGTGTGCGTGGGGTTCTCCCTGGTGAGGGGGGTGGTTCTGGAGGCCGTCCTCAGCCTGGGGGCTCCGCTGGTCGCCGGGGTCGGGGTGGCGGGCCTGTACGGGCCGGAGCGCGATCGCGCCTTCGAGGTCGTCGCGGTCACTCCCACGTCGCCGCGAGTCCTGCTGCTGGCGCGGGTCACGCTGGTGTTCGGGTACGACCTGGCGCTGGCGCTGCTCACCTCCGCCGTGCTGGCCGTGGCCGGGGGACCTGCCACGGGGGTGGCCACGCTGGTCGCCGCCTGGCTGGGGCCCATGGCGCTCCTCGCCGGTCTCAGCCTGCTGCTGTCGGTGTGCTGGCATCCGGGGGGCGCGACGGGGGTGGCGCTGGCCGTCTGGAGTGTGCTCGCGCTGTCCCATACGGATCTGCCGATTCCACCAGAAGTCCAGCTGATCTGGTCGAGCGGTCCGTTGACGCTCGGCCTGGCCGGGCTGCTCACCGCCGCCGCCATCGCGCTGGCGGGTCGCGTTGAACCGATGCGGCGAGGCGGCGCTACCCACCGTCCGTGAAACCCCTGGATCTCTGGATGTACGAGGCGAGGCGGGCAGGGCTGGCCGCCCTGCTGGGGCCTCCGGTGCTCGCCGTCCTCACCCTGCTGCTCGCCGTCTTCGGCACCCGGCTCGGCTCGCGCGTGGAGAACACCCGCTGGTTCCTGATGGGCGCCCTGGAGATGGGGGTGCCGCTCCTGGCAGGGGTGGTCGCCGCCTCGCTGCCCGGCCGCGATCCGGCGGCCGAGATCCGGCTGAGCGTCGCTCACGGGTACCGTCCCGCTCTGCTGCGCCGCCTGGCTGTGGCGCTCGGCTGCACCGCCCTCTGCGCGCTGTCCGTCTCGGCGGCGCTGATGGCCTCCGGCTGGTGGACGTTCAAGTACGGCGGGCTGGCCGGTCAGCTCGTCTGGCTGGCTCCCGCGCTCTGGCTGGCAGCGGTCGGGTTCTTCTCGGCAACCGCCCTGCGCAGCACCGCGGCGGCCGCGTCCCTGGTCGGCATCGTCTGGACGGGCGAGCAGCTGATCGGCGGCACCCTGTCGGACAACGCGACCTACCGCCTCCTGCACCTGTTCGCCACCACCTCCAGGCTGCCCGACTGGCCGGTCAACCGCCTGTTCCTGCTGTCCACCGCGCTGGCGATGGTCGCCGGGGCGTGGTTCCTGCTCGGGAACGCCGAGCGCGTCCTCAGAGGGGAGACCGAATGATCGCCACCCTGCGCTACGAGTTCGTCATGCAGATCCGCCGCCCGTCGCTGTGGATCGTCTACGGCCTGGTCTTCGCGGTGCTCGTCGCCACGCTGTCGTACTGGTCGCTGGACCTGGGGCTGAACGACGCGCACGTGCCCAGGAGGGCGATGGCGACCGCGGCCGAGCTCCTCGTCCTGCTGCTGCCGATCGTCTACGGGTGCATGCTCGCCGACCGGCCGCAACGCGACCGGCTGCTGCGCGTCGACTCGATCCTGGACGCCACGCCGACCGGCCGGACCGCGCGGCTGGTGGGGAGGTATCTGGGGGTGTGCGCGGCGACCGCCGTGCCGTTCGCCCTGGCCTACTTCGGCCGGGTGCTGCTCTACGTGGTCGCCGAGGGGAAGCCTTCGGCGTTGGGCTGGGCGACGCTGTTCTTCCTGGGGTCCGTCCTGCCGGGGCTGCTCTTCGTCGGCGCGCTGGCGTTCGCGGGGCCGCTGCTGGTGCCGCCGATGGTGTTCCGCGTCCTGTTCGTGGCCTACTGGTTCTGGGGCAACCTCATCCCGAAGGACCTGCTGCCCACCCTGTCGCACACGATCCTCACGGCGACCGGCGAGTACGTCAGGAACGCGGTCGCGCCACGCTCGCTCGAGTACCTGCCCGGCGACCTCGAATATGCGGACGCCCCTCCTGCCGTGCTCGACTTCCTGCGTCCGGAGGCCACCCCGGCCGTCGCCTTGCTGTGGGTGGGCCTGATGGTCGCGCTCACGGTGGCCCTGCTCTCCGTCGTCCGTCTCCACGCGTCCCGAAGCGAGTCCTGACATGCGCATCGAAGTCACCGGCCTGACCAAGACCTACAAGGACGGCGCACGCGCCCTGGACGATCTCCACCTCGACGTCCCGACCGGCATCTACGGCCTGCTGGGCTCGAACGGCGCGGGCAAGACCACGTTCATGCGCATCCTGGCCGGGTTGCTCAGGCCCACCTCGGGCCGGGTGCTCGTCGGCGGTCACGACCTTGCGACCGCGGAGGGACGGCTGGCCGTCCAGCGCACGCTCGGCTACCTGCCGCAGGACCTGGGCGTCTATCCGGACCTGACCGCCCGCCGCTTCCTCGACTACATCGCCCTGCTCAAGGGGCTGCACTCCAGGCCGGAGCGGCGGCGCAGGATCAGCGAGCTGCTGGAGCTGGTCGCGCTCTCCGACGCCGCCGACCGCAGGCTCAAGGGCTTCTCCGGCGGCATGCTGCGCCGGGTCGGCGTCGCGCAGGCGTTGCTGGCCGACCCCCGCCTGCTGGTCGTGGACGAGCCGACCACGGGGCTCGACCCGGAGGAGCGGATCCGGTTCCGCATGCTCCTGTCGCAGCTGGCCGGGAACCGCACGGTCCTGCTCAGCACGCACATCGTGGACGACGTCGCGCAGACCTGCCAGCACCTCGCGGTCCTGGCCAGGGGCCGCCTGGCGTTCCAGGGCTCGGTGGCCGACCTGGTCTCCCACGCCCACCAGCGGGTGTGGACAGTGACGACGTCAGGCGCCGCGCCCACCAGCGGCCGGGTCGTATCCGCCCTGCCTGAGGGCACGGGCATGCGCTACCGGATCATCGCGTCCGCACCACCGGACCTCGGCGCCCGGCCTGCCGAACCCACCCTGGAGGACGGCTACCTGGCCCTCATGGACAGCGTCCACGCCTGAGCCCTGTTCGCGGTCATGCGCGACACCGCCACCTACGTGGCGACAACTCCGGACCGGCATTTCACCGCCCCTGTGTGGATCAGCGAGTTCGGCGCCGGCAAGTCCGCCACCGATCAGGACAAGGTGTCGGCCGGTACGGCACGCCGGACGCCCTGTACTGCCGGAAACTCTGAAAGGCCGCAGTCCCTCGTCTGCTCAGCCGGTCAGGTCCAGGCCGCTTTCACGTACTCCTCGAAGGCGCGCGGTTCGCGGCCGAGCGCGCGCTGGACGCCGTCGCTGACGTAGTCTCCGGAGCCGTGCCCGATCGCCTCCAACAGCCGGGCCAGGATGTCGGCGAGGTCGGCGGGCACGCCCCACGTCGCCAGTTCGGCGGCGTAGGCGGCTGGCTCGACGTGGCGGTAGCGGATGCTCCGCCCGCTGGACTCGGCGATCATCGAGACGGCCGTGCCGAACGACAGCGGCCGCGGTCCCGACAGCTCGTAGACCTGTCCCGCGTGCCCGTCCTGCGCCAGCGCGGCCACGGCGACGTCGGCGATGTCCTCGGCGTCCACGAACGCCTCCCTGCCCTCCCCGGTGGGAAGAGCGAGCTCGCCCGCCTGTACGGCGCCGGCGAACAGGCCCTCGCTGAAGTTCTGCGCGAACCAGGACGGCCGCAGGATCGTCCACTCCAGGCCCGACTCCCGCACCGCCCGCTCGGCGAAGGGCTCGCCCGCGTAGTCGGCATCCCTGGCCGACAGCAGCACCAGACGCCTGACCCCGCCGTCTGCCGCCGCGGCGGCGAAGGCCTGGACAGTCGCAATGTCCGGATGCTCGTTGGGGAAGACGATGTAGACGGCGCCGGCGCCGTCCAGCGTTGACGCCCAGGTGCCGGGGTCGTCCCAGTCGAACCTGGCCAAGGAGGAGTGGTGGGCCGAGGCAGATCGAGAGGCCGCCCGCACGGGCAGGCCGAGGTCGGTGAGGCGGGCGACGACCCTGCGCCCGGTCTTGCCACGCCCGCCGAGAACGAGGATCGGTGCGGTGCTGGTGAAGTTCATGATCCCGAGCCAACCGTACCGGCCTGAGACGGAACATGGTCAGAACACGTGGGGGCATATGGCATCGTCTCGGGCATGGATCTGCTCGACGACTACCTCTCGACGGTCAGGGCGCACGGCGCGCTGTTCGCCCAGTCAATCGGGACCCCGCCGTGGTCGCTGCGCTTCGTCAAGCCCGCCCCGCTGATGCTGGTCACCATGCTGCGCGGCGACGGCTGGATCGTTCCCGCCAGAGGGCGCCCGCTCCCGCTCGGCCGCGGCAGCGTCGGCCTCGTCCTGGCCGAGGGCAGCGGCGCCTGCACACTGGCCGACCAGCCCGAGACCGCGCCCCAGGTCTTCATCAACGCCGACAACCTGTGCTACGCGGCGGGCGAGGATCCGGCGAGCGCGGGCGACCACTTCAAGGTGGCTACCCGCACCTACGGCGCGGCCGACGGCAGCGACGTCGTGGTCACCGCGGCGTATTCGATGCACGGCAACGTGTGCAGGCGCCTGCTCCACTCGCTGCCTGGCGCGCTGGTGGTCCCGCACGAGCCGCAGTTCGCGCCGCTGCTCGACCTGCTGGCCACGGAGATCGCCGGTAACCGGCCAGGCCAGCAAACCACCCTGGACCGGCTGCTCGACCTGCTGCTGGTCCGGGTGCTGCGATCCTGGTTCGCCCATCCCGACGCGCGGCCGCCGGCGGGTTACCTGGCCCTGGCCGACCCCAGGATCGGGCCCGTCCTGCACCTGCTGCACCGCCACCCCGACCGGCCGTGGACGGTGGCGACGCTGGCCGGCGCGGCGGGCATGTCCAGAGCGGCCTTCGCCCGCAGGTTCACCGCCCTCGTCGGCCGCCCGCCGCTGACCTACCTCACCGACTGGCGGATGACGCTCGCCGCCGACCTGCTCCAGGAGCCGGCCACCACGATCGCCGCCGTGGCCCGCCGCGTCGGCTACCGGGACCCGTTCACCTTCAGCGCCGCCTTCAAGCGCGTGCGCGGCACCGCCCCGAGCAACCTGCGCCACCGCCACGCCACCTGACGCGCCAGGAAACACCGGCCGTCCCAGCCGCCACACGTCCTGCTCGCCCCAGCTACACCGGCTTCACCCTCTTCGGCTAACGCCGGGAGTTCCGGCCGTCAACCGGTGACGGCTTGGTGCTCCGAGGAGGCTCAAGCCCGGTTTCGGTCTTCTCTCTGAGCCGTGCCGACCAAGGTCGAGCTCTCGTCCGTTGCCTGGGACGGCTCGGGGGCGGAGAGAGGCAGCATGACCTCGACGCGGGTGCCCTTGCCCGGTTCGCTGGTGACGACGCAGATGCCGCCGAGTTCGGCGGCGCGCTCGCGCATCGAGGTGAGGCCGACGCCCGAGCGGCGCGCCTCGGGCAGGCCGCGCCCGTCGTCGCTCACCTGCACCCGCAGGGCGGACCGGTCGCGTTGGAGGACGATGCGACCGCGGCTCGCCTGGGCGTGACGCCGGATGTTGGTGAGGGCTTCCTGGACGATCCGGTAGACGGCCACCTCGACGGCCGCCGGCAGCTCCGACAGGTCCCCTTCGACCGCTACCTCGGCGGACTGTCCGGCCAGTTCCCGGACCGCGCGGGCCAGGCCGAGGTCGTCGAGGGCCGGCGGGCGCAGGCCGTAGACGAGTTCGCGGATGTCGCCGGTGACCGCGTCCATGCCGGAGCGCAGCTCCTGGAGCAGGGCGTCGGCCGAGTCTGGGGAGTTCTTCAGGGTGCTGCGGGCGATGTTGATGGCCATGGCCATGCCCGACAGGGTCTGGCCGAGCCCGTCGTGCAGGTCGCGCCGCAGGCGGCGGCGTTCCTCCTCCCGGGCGGTCAGGATGCGCTCTCTGGAACGTTGCAGGTCAGCGGACATGCGCACGGCGTGCGCGACGTCGGCGGCGTACGGCGTGAGCGTGGCGAGCACCCGCTCGTCGTGCGCCGCGGGGAAGCGGCGCGGGCCGGGCGGGCCGACGAGCAGGCGGCCGACCCGTTCGCCGTGCCAGACCAGCGGCACCTCGCGGGCGGCGTCCCCCACCCGCCCGTTCTCGACGTACTGGGGCTTGCCGTCGGCCACCTCGACGGCGACGCCCTCGACGGCGAGCCCGTCGCGCAGCACGCTCAGCACGGACGTCAGTGCCTCGGCCGGGTCGCCCCTGCGCACCGCCTGGGTCAGCCGCTCGGCGAGCACGCGGGGGTCGCCGACGCGTCCGTACAGCAGGCGGTCGACGGCCCGTTGCAGCGCGCGCCGCAGCGGCTGGAAGGACGCCCCCGCGAACAGCGCGGACGCGAGCCCGGCGACCTGGTCGTAGCCGGAGACCAGCAGGCTCGACACCGCGCCGACGCCGAAGTAGACGGCGCTGACGACGACCAGCAGCCCGGCCGCGACGAAGGCCCGGCTGATCACGGTGTCGATCCCGTAGAGCCGGTAGCGCATCACCGAGAACGCGACGGCGACGGGGATGAGCGCCGCCCAGGCGATCGCGAGCCACGCCAGCTGGGACGCGAACACACCCACGACCAGGAACACGATGTACCCGGTGAACGCGAACAGCGGCCAGCCGATCTGACGTCGCCCGACCGGGTCGGCGTGCCGCAGCCGCAGGGCCAGGGAGAGCGCCGCCACCGCCATCGAGACGTAGATGGCCGTCCACGCGAGCGTGGAGATCGTGTCGTTGTACGGCGCGAGCGCGGGAATCTGCAGGGGGTTGTGGATGACGACGGGAACGGGTAGTCGGCGGCGGGCGGGTCCGGGCGGAAGATCGCGCGGACCATCTCGGTCGTGAGGGCGGCCGTGCCCAGCCAAACGGCCAGGCGCCAGCGCGGGGAGGGCAGCCGCCCGTCGGGCGAGTACAGCGGCACCAGGGTCGTGAGTGTCAGGCCGCACGCCGCCCACCCGACCTGGCCGGGGAGGCGCAGGTAGCCGGCCGTGACGATGTCGCCGTCGGCGGCGACGCGGAGCATCAGCGCCTGGGTGAAGTCGCTGACGCCGCCCGCCAGGCCGCCGCCGCACATCAGCCAGGCCATGTTGAGGCGGGGCCGCTGGAAGAGGAGGAAGGCGCCGACGGCGGGGAACGTCAGGGCGGCGGCCGTCTGGGGGGTGGCGATGGTCGCGGGCTGCCACTCCCCGGGCAGCCGCGCGAAGATCATTAACGCGGCCGCCGCGAGGATCGGGGACACCACCGCCGTGGCGACGGCGGCGACCCGCGCCACGGTCACCTTGACCGCCCTGGAACTCCCGGCCATCCCGTCCCCCGCCCTCTCCAGCCGCCGACGGCAGGACAGGATTATGGCCCCTTAATCGTGATATTCCGCCTGTCGTGGCCGGGCTGTTACCGCCGGCCGCCTCCGGTGATCAGGAAGGATCTCGTGTCACGCGTCGGGATCCGCGGCTCGGATACGGGCTCCTGACAGACTCGGTCGCATGCAGAAAATCTCCTTGGACGCGCTCGTGCGGGAGCATCTGAAGCGCGCCGCCGCCTCCTCGACCGGGCGCAGCGCCGAAACCGTCTTCGGCGGCCACGAACACGTCCTGCGCCAGACCCTCATCACCCTGACAGCGGGCACGTCGATGGCCGAGCATGAGAACCCCGGCGAGGCGACCCTCACCGTGCTGCACGGACGGATCCGGCTACGCAGCGGCGACGTCTCCTGGGAGGGGATGGCCGGGGACTTCCTGGCGGTGCCGCCGTCCCGCCACAGCCTGGAGGCGCTGGAGGACTCCGCCGCCCTCCTCACCGTCGCCAAACTCCCCTGACCGGGTGACACGCACCCCGGAGACGGGGCCCGGGGCCGGGCTGGTGACAGACTCGGTCGCATGCAGGCACGGGAGCAGCAGAGCTCCACGACTCTGGTGACGTTCGGGCACGGCCTCGCCACCCGCGAGCAGCTGGCCGAGCTCCTGCAGGGCGCCGGCGTCCAGGCCGTCGTCGACGTCCGGACCGCTCCCGGCAGCCGGCGCAACCCGGACGCCGGACGCGACTCCCTGAGCAGGTGGATGCCGGCAGCCGGGCTCGACTACCGGTGGGAGAAGCGGCTGGGCGGCTTCCGCGAGGCCGCGCCGGACTCACCCGACGTCTTCTGGAGGAACGCCTCCTTCCGCGGGTACGCCGGACACACCCGCCACCCCGACTTCGTCGCCGCCATGGACGAGCTGCTGCGGCAGGCGGCCACCGCCCGCACGGCGGTGATGTGCGCCGAGGCCGTGTGGTGGCGCTGCCACCGGCAGCTCATCGCCGACTTCGCCGTCCTGGCCCGGCACGCGCACGTGCTGCACCTGGCGCACGACGGCGGGCTCACCGACCACCAGCCGACCTCCGGCGCCCGCCTCCGCGACGACGGGCTCCTCGTCTACGACCAGCTTTGACATCCTCCCCCGCCTGCGAGCGTCGGGCTAGCCGCGCCGCAGCTCCTCGATCGCGTGGCGGGCGGTGGCCTCGTCCACCCGGGGGCACCGGTATCCCTGGGCGGCGATGTGCGCGCACAACCCCTCGTCGGGACGGATGCGATGCTTTTCGAGGTAGTAGGTGATGGTGTCGGTCCAGATCCAGGTGCCGTCGGTGCGGAAGGTGAGCGGCACCACCTCGCCGCGCGCGGGGTCGAGGAAGTCGACGTTCGTCCCGGTGGTCGACAGGATCGGGGTGCCCGCCTTCAGGTACGCGGCCAGGCGGGGGTCGTCGTCGCGCGGATGGTCGGGCAGGAAGTACGGCTCGCCGTCACGTACCCCGTCGAACACCTTGGCCAGCGTGAGCGCGGGCATGATCTGCACGTAGCCGTTGCTCCACCCGCGCAGCTCGTCGAACGTCTCCTGCGAGGTCCAGCCGCGAGCCGTGGCCATGGTCTCGACCATCGAGCGGATCTCGGCCGAGCTGAACTCCAGCCGCCCATCGGGCTCCTGGGTGAACGTGCCGAGCACGTCGCCCGACCTGACCTCCAGCACCTTCAGCGTGCTCATGCGCCGCGCACCCCGCTCAGCCGGACGACTCCGGCCTGGTGCAGGCTCCGCAGCAGCGAGAGGTCGTCGGCCGGTGGGGCCTGCGCGGCCGAGGTGTTCCTGATGCGTGGGCTCACGCCGTCAATCCTCCAGCATCTGTCTCATCACGTCCTCAGGGGGCTGCCAGCGGGTGACCGCGAACAGGGCGGCGAGCTGGTCCCTGTCGGCCTGCCTCGGGAACGTCCTCGTACCCGTGGTAGAGCTTGAGCAGCCGCACGTGGTCGGCCACCGAGGTGCCGTAGTCGGGGACGCCGACGTGCACGTGTCCGCCGGTGTGCATGGTGACCTCCCCGCCGTGCTAGTCCCAGCCGAAGTGGTGCTCCGTCCGTCCGGCCGGGCCCGTCTCCGTCGCGATCAGCGGGGTGTCGCCCGTCGCATGCTCCGCCACGTGGTAGAGGCGGTCCATCGTGAACTCGTACTCGCGCAGCAGGTCGTGCCGCTCGAACTCGGGGCGCAGCGCCTGGATTCGCTGGGTGATCAGCTCGATGTCGCTCCTGGTGAGCGGGTTGTCGACCCAGCCGAACAGGCCGTCGGGCCGCCGCCCGAAGAAGTTCCGGGCGAACGGCTGGCCCCTGTAGATCCTGAGCCCCTCGGAGTTGTACGCCCGTGCGTGGTCGATGCCGAAGAGCCGGCCGTCGTCGGTCACCAGCAGGTTGCCCGCGTGCCGGTCCACGTTGCCGGTCAGAATGTCGAGCAGCCCGATGAGGATCGCGTCCCGCCGGGTGCGATAGCCGGGCAGGGCGTGCGCTATCTCCATGGCGGACGAGCCCTCGATGTACTCGCCGATCACGGCGCCGCGCTTGTACGGGTCGAGGATGACGTGCGCGACGTTGGCCTCGATCGCCCGCCCCACCTGCGAGACCACCGCCTCCAGGCGGGCCAGGCGCTGGGCTCCGCTGTGCATGACCTTCTTGACGGCCAGCGGCCGGCCGTCGTCCAGGACGAGGTCGACCGCCCCGTCCTCACCCCTGCCCAGCGGGACGTGGTTGACGTCCTCCGATTCGGCGGCCCGGTGCAGCGCCTCGGGGACGGCCGGCAGGTGCTGCCCGGCCGGGCGAACGTCGGCGGCCACCGCAGGGGGTTCGATCCTGGTATCGGGCACGGCGATGTGCCAGGCGCCGTCGTCGCGGCCGGGGAAGATCGGGCGGCCATCGGGGGTGTAGCCCTGGACAGCGGCGGTGTGCGCCTGACGGTCGGCGCCGATGTAGACGAGCCGGTCGCCCGCGATGATCTCGCGGCCGGTCGTGTTCGCCAGGTCCTGGAGCAGGCGGTGGTTGGTGGCGGTCTCGCAGCCGAGTACGCGCAGGGCCGCGTCCGGGTCGGCGAGCAGTCGCGGGTCGTGCACCAGCATGGTGCCCAGGTCTCTGGCGGTGAGTCGTTGCTCGCCGATCAGGAAGTGCGTGCCATCGCCGGCGATCCCGACGTCCAGGATGCCGTCGGTGGACCGCAGCAGCCTCGGGTCCGCCGTCGGCATCGTCGTGGCGGTGGGGTCCCGGTACCAGACGCCGGAGTCGGTCTCCTGCCTGAACCGCTCGATCAGCTCCCGATGCCGCGGCTGGAGGTCGGGCGCCTGTCGCACCGGCAGCGGCTCCGGGCCGAGCTCTACCATGAAGAGCCTGGTGCCCGGCTGTCCGTCGGGCGCGCGGAAGGCCTGGTGGTGGGCGCCGATGATCTTCATTTTGGTGCCCGGGGCGTGGGCCACCCGGCCGTCGCCGAGGTCCCGGCCCGTCCTGGAGTAGGTGACGACCTCCAGGGGCGCGCGGTGGTTGATGTTGTAGGCCAGCCCGCTGACGACCGTCTCGGGCAGCGTGAACTCCTTGCCCGGCTGAAACCTTCTGACCGGGATGTCCTCATCCCGGTACACGGTGCGCGCCGGCTCGGTGTCCCGGCCGAAGTGCTGCTGGGCGCCGCCCGCCCGGTCCTGTGGGTGGGCGATGAGCGGGGTGTCGCCGGTCGCGTGCCGGGCCACGTGGTAGAGCCGGTCCATCATGACGTCGTACTCGCGCAGCATGTCATGCCGCTCGAACTCGGTGCGCAGCCCGTGCAGGCGTTCCGTCATGAGCTCGACGTCCTGCCTGGTCAGCGGGTTGTCGATCCAGCCGAACGTTCCGTCAGGGCGCCGGCCAAGGAAGTTGCCGCGCAACAGCAGGTGCTCGTACACGTCGAGGCCGCTGAACTTGAGGTTGAACGATCGCCCGTGGTCGATCCCGAAGAGGCCGTCGACGGTTAAAAGCAGGTTGCCCCGATGCCTGTCGAGATTGACGACCAGCACGTCGAGCAGCTCAAGCAGGACCGCCCCCGGCCGGAACCGCACGTCCGCCCCCATGGGCGTCCGGCCCGGGACGTACTCCATCAGGACGGCGTCGGGCCGGCCAGGGTGCGGCCTGGCGTCCGCGACCGGCGCCTCTATGCTCTTCGCGACCTGCGACACCACCAGCTCGGTGGCGACCTGCTTGGCGTCCCCGTGCATGATCTTCCTGACCACGCCGGTGCCGTCGTCCAGCGTGAACAGGTCCGCCAGCCCCTCGCTGCCGGCGCCCAGCTCGTGCCACTGGCTCTCATGGGCGGCCGCGGCCGCCTGGACGGTGTCGGCGGTCAGGCCGCGCTCCGGCTCGGGCCAGACGACGGGCACCTGGGCGGGGCGCTCGGGCGGCAGGACGCGCGACTCCGGCACGGCCCGGTGCCAGGCGCCGTCGTCGCGGCCGGGGAAGATCGGGCGGCCATCGGGGGTGTAGCCCTGGACGGCGGCGGTGTGCGCCTGGCGGTCGGCGCCGATGTAGACGAGCCGGTCGCCCGCGATGATCTCGCGGCCGGTCGTGTTCGCCAGGTCCTGGAGCAGGCGGTGGTTGGTGGCGGTCTCGCAGCCGAGTACGCGTAGAGCCGCGTCCGGGTCGGCCAGCACCCGGGGGTCGTGGGCGAGCATGGTGCCCAGGTCCGTGGCGGTGAGCCGTTGCTCGCCGATCAGGAAGTGCGTGCCGTCACCGGCGATCCCGACGTCCAGGATGCCGTCGGTGGGCCGCAGCAGCCTCGGGTCCGCCGTCGGCATGACGTGCGTGGCCGGGTCCCGGTACCAGACGCCCGCCGCCACCTCATGCCTGGACTGCCTGATCAGCTCCTGCTGCCTGGCCGTGAGCTCCGGGGCCGGCCGGGGCTGCCCCTCTGCCCGGGGCCCCTCCGCCCGCGGCGGAGGCTCGGGGGAGGCGGCGGCCGGGCTGTCACCGTCCCGGCCGAAGTGGTGCGCCAGGGGGTCGATGATCGATCCGGGGCCGCCGGCGCTCTCGCCCCCTTCGGCGTTTCGCCCCCAGTTGATCATCTGGTCGATGTCGCCGGCCCGTGGCGCCCGGTGCGCGGTGGGCTCCGGGTGCGCGGTGGCCAGGGCCGTCTGACGCTCGGACGTTCCGTCCGCGGCACGCGCCACGGTCCCCTCCGGTACGGCGTACGTCGCCGGGTCGGCGAGGTCCGGCCGGTGCGGCGGGGCGGGCATGGCGTCGTCGCCGTCGCGGATCCGGATCGGGACGGTGGTCTCGGCCCCACCGAGAGCTCGGGGAGGCGTGCCGGGATCGCCTCCGCGGGGTGGCGGGTGGCCTCCGCCGTGCGGGCTCCAGCTTGCCCAGTGCGCATCGGCCCCGCCCAGCACCCCCGAGGTGAACCCCTTGGCCACTACTTCCCAGTCGATCGGTCGCCCGCTCATCGCCTCCGCCGCCAGCGTCGCACCCGCCGACGCCACCCCCGAATGCCCCATCAGCATCCACAGCGACCGCGTCGGCAGCGCCCATGCCAGCCCGGTGAGCAGCCCGCCCGTCAGCGCCCCGATGCCGGCCGAGGACCCCACCTGCGCCCAGTCGATGCCGTCGCGCCGCGTCTGGGACGCCTGCACGTACAGGTCCATCCCGCCCATCAGCAGGCCGAAGAACGCCACGTTCATCAGCAGACGCTGCGCGAACTGCCGTACCGTCCATCGCGCCGCCTGCGCCCGCACGCCGAACGTCGCCGCCGCGGTCAGGCCGCCCACGGGGTTGGCCAGGGCCCACACCAGCCACGCCATCTGCACGATGAACAGCAGCACGGCCAGCTTGATCATCCGCTTGGTGTACTGCACCTGCACGCCGAGCCCGTTGAGCCCCCGGGCCAGCGCCACCAGCTGCCCCACCAGCTTGGCCTGCCGCCCGCCGACGACCTCGCCGACCCGCTTGGCGAACGCCTTCAGCGCCTCGCCGTCCCACTCCCCTTGGACGCTGTCGGCCAGCCGGGCCCCGTCACCGCCGGCCCCGACCACGACCTTCCGCGCGGCCAGCACGCAGCCGTCGGCCAGCCGGAACAGCACCCGCTCGTCGGCCTCCGGCCAGTCGGTGCCGACCACCCAGCCGACCCAGGGCCGCAGCCATTCGGGGATCCCCATCCCATCGAGCCACAAAGAGATCAGCCCTCGGGGTTATCGGCGTTCTCGTACCCCTTGGCGCCGTTTACCAACCCGTCCCTGATTCCGTCGAGGTCGTCGATGTAGTCGGCGAACAGGTCGAAGATCGCCGCCTTGTCCGCCGGGAAGGTCTTGGCCAGCTCCGCGCCGTACTGGTCGCCGCCCAGGGGGTTGCTCTCCGCCGCGAACAGGGCCCGCAGGTCGTCGCGTACGGTCGCGACGTACTCGGCCTCCTCCCGGGCGTCCTCCCCGCGGCGACGGAGGCCGGTCCAGTTGGCGTAGTAGCCGTCGTCTCCCTTTGGCCCCAACCAGCTCTCCTCCCTCAGCGACACCAGACCACTATGCCCCCTATTTGCGCATATCGCAGCTCACGGAGCATGAAACGGTGTTCTGGAGAACAAGGCATCCAGGCTGTAGGCACACGGTGACGCTGCGACCTAGCGCTTCCTCCGCTTCCCGCGGCCGGTGTGGCGGCCGCGGGAGCCGGGGGCGTGGGTGGAGTGGAGGCGTAGGCGGCGGGGTCGGGACCTCAGAGGTTCGGCCACCAGGGCGCGCAGGTCCGCCATGGACTCCGTGGCGGGGTGGCCGGCGGCCAGGACCGTCTCGACCAGGTCGAGGGCGTCGTTTCCCGCCAGTTCCGTGAGCTGTTCCATGACCATGTCCGGGCCGCCCAGTTCCAGGACGGCGAGCAGCCCCTCAGCCATCAGCGGCAGTTGCTCGTCGGGGGCGAGGTCCTCGGGGGTCAGGTCTCCGGAGTCGAGAAGCTCCGTGACGGCGATGGGGCCGAGCGCCGGGTCGCGGCGCAGGCGCCGGAGCATCGAGCGGCCGTCGGGGCGTGACTCCGCCAGGGTGCGAAGCATGGCCGCCGCCCGGGTGCGGAACGGGCAGGCGCGGACGGCGTCCAGGAGCGGCTCGACGTCGTTCCCGTGGGCCGCGAGCCAGCCTTCGAGTTCGACGGTGGCGGTCTCAGGGGTGTAATGCTGCGCGAGCACCCCCAGGAGTTCGGCCGGCTGGGCATCGGCCAGCTCCCCGACCAGCGGGACGTCGCGGCCCTCGGCGAGCATCCGCTCCCGCATGCCGCGCAGGCCCAGGGGCGTCAGCTGGACCAGCAGGCCCGGCTCGACCAGGCGTGACAGCAGCCGCTCGCGAGCCTCACGCGGTAGTGGCTGGTCGTCGTCGTCGAGGTCGCTGGAGTACAGCTCGTCGGGGACGCCGTGGGTCAGCTCCACGGCGCCCAGTTCGGCGAGCACTTCGAAGGTGGCGAGCAGGTCCTCGTCCGCGTCTTCCCGCCAGATGTCGTCCACGTCGGGGCTCACGTCGGGCCCGTACACGAAGTAGTCCTGAAGGGACAGCCAGACGGTCTCCTGGAGACGGAGCACGGGAACGGGGCTGGGCATGCCGTACACGGTGTTCAACACGTCCGGCAGCGTCTCGTCGAAGGTCTCGACCAGCATCGAGGGGACGTCCCAGGGTGAGGCGGGCGCGCCGATCTCGGCGCCCAGATCGAAGATCGCCTCGAACGCGCGCCGCCACAGGGCTTCCGGATCGCGCAGGACGGGTGCGGCCTTCGCCACCCGCACCAGGCGTCCCTTGGTCACCCGGACCAGGCGGGCCTTCTTCGCCCAGGTGAGCAGGAGGTTCACCTGACGCAGCTCGGCCGAGCTGCGGACCTTCAGATCCTGCTCGCCGGTGCCGAGCAGTCCGGCCAGGTCGCGGGCGTCGGCCAGGCGCAGGTTCCCGGCAGCGGTGAGCGGACGCCCGTCAGGCCCCACCCAGCCGGTCAGGGCGGTGAGCCGCCGCACGATCTCGCTTCCCGCCGCCGCCTCGGCGAGCTCCGCGGCGGGCGGCAGAACCAGCGGAGGCTGGCTGAAGGCCCGCTCCTCCTCCAGCTCGGGGCTGGTGAGGCGGGCTTCCACCAGCTTGTCGAGCAGGTCGGCGTCGTACGGCACCCGCCCGGCGTCGATGTCGCGCTGGAGTCGGTCGAGCGCCCGCTGGTCGGTCAGGTCGACGCCGCTGTCGTGCGCCACTTGCGCCCAGAACTTCCCGAGGCCCTGCCGGAGCGGGTCGGCCAGCGCGTCCGGATACTCCGCGGCGGACGCGGCGACGGCCGCCTCCACCTCCGCCAGAGGGCCGCCGCGAGGATCGCGCAGCCCGGTCGCGGCGAGGTAGCGCAGCAGCGTCAGCAGGGTGTCGGGCGCGGTGTCGAGGACGTCCGGGGAGGCGACGACGTGCTGGGGAAGCCATCTCAGCAGGAATCGGCGCACCTGTTCCGGACCCCAGTAGGCCAGCCGCCCGTCGAGGGCGTGGTGCCGGGAATCCAGCGCAGCCGACAGCACCACCTCCTCGGCCCGCATGCCGCGCTCCTCGGCCCAGGCCAGGCAGCGGCGGATCAGTAGGTCCTTGGCCGCGTCGAACTCTTCGGCCTCTTCCGGCTCGAAGTACGTCCTCATCGTGTGCTCCTCGGGGAACGGGCGCCCTTTCGTGACAGCCCCACTCAGCCGTGCGCTCGCAGCAGCCTCCAGAGCCGATCCTAGGGTCCGCGGGCCACGCGCCGGCTGATCAGCGTCCCGGCTCCCCCCACACCGGACGGTCCTCCTCGGGCTCCGGGATGGTGGACAGGACGGCGGCGACGCTGTCCCAGTCGGCGACCTGAACCCGGTCGGCCATGAGGCGCAGCCGGACGGGGACGTCCTCGTGCGCCTCCAGCAGGGCCTCGACGCCTTCCATGACCCGGCCGGAGACCGCCTCGTAGCCCGTGCCGCCGCCCTGGCCCTTGAAGAAGTCGGTTCCCAGCTTGCCGCCGCCCCAGAAGTCGCCGATGCCGTTCAGCTCCTCCGCCGCCTGCCTGACGGCGGCGGCGAGCTCGCCTTTCTCGACCTCGAAGACGTGCGCGACGGACCTGAGGTGGTCCGGGTAGATCTCCATGGGCAGGCGGAGCGTCATGCCCGGCCGGATCGCGTCGGGGTCGTCGAGGACGTCCCGGTTCGCGGCGTAGATGCGCGGCCAGAGCGAGCCGTCCTCGAACAGTTCCTCGGCGATGTGCCAGAGGGTGTCGTAGGTCCCACCGGGTGGCGAGACCGTGACGGACTCCGGCCGCTGCGGCGGTTCCGGTGGTGCGGTCATGGGGGATCACTCCTCAGCCGGGCGGTTTGTGGGCCATGGTGAAGTACAGGAGGGCCCTGCCCAGCGTCTGCTTCCAGGTGGGGACGAGGTCCCAGCCGCTCTCGCCGTTCAGGGCGTCGTACGTGGGGCCGTAGCCGATCGAGCCTCCGGCCATCCGGCCCAGGAAGTTCTGCAGCTCGGGGTGCAGCTTCTTGAGGGCGGGCGCGACCGCGTCCGACACGCCGTAGAACGCCATCGAGGCGGTCCACTCCTTCAGCGCCTGCTTCGCGTTGTCGCCGAACGAGCCCGGGTCCTCGCCACGCCACTTCTTGACGCCCGCCACCGCCGTCACGTCGCCGACGGCGAAGAACGTGCTGCCGATGGCGGCCTCCGTCAGCATGGTCAGGACGATCTTCGCGATGTTGTGCTCGAGCAGCTTGGCGAGGAGTTTCGCCTGTGCTCGCCGGATCAGGAACTCCGTTATCTTGCTGGCGACCACGTGCTGCCACGGGAAGGTGGTGATGAAGATGAAGCTGGCGAAGTTCGCGAGGGCGGCGGTCCAGTAGGCGTGCTGTGCTCGCTCGATCACTTCGGCGTACTCATCGCACGCGCGGGCGTTGCGGCGGCAGGCGAGGGCGAGGCGGCCGGGGAAGCTGACCGCGGGAGGCAGCGGGTAGAGCCCGGGAGTCACGGCCTTCTTGAACGCCTCTACGGGTTCGCCCCCGTTCTTCTTCCAGACCGCCTCGGCGGACGGGTAGGTGTTGTTCGGGCTCTGTTCGAGGCGGTCGGCGAGGCGGTTCCACACGTCGCGGGCCTGGCGGGCGCGCTCAGGGTCGCCGTCGGGGTACTCGACCGCGAGCATCTTGAAGACGAACGCCGCGATGCCCGCCACCCCGGCGCCGTAGATCGCGACGCGGCCGGGTCTGTAGCTCAACGGCGCTCGACCGGCCCTCCGGCCCCCGCCGCCCGGCGGTGGGCGGCGGATGCACAGGACGACTGAGCGGATCCCCTCATCGTTCGCCTTGGGACGGCGGCAGGGGCGAGTCCAGCAGGGTGCCGGCGATGAAGGGGGTCATCAGCTCCTGTGTCTGCTGCTCGGCGTCGCGGACCGCTTCGCCGGCCGCCTGGAGGATGGCCTCGGCCAGCTCTTCGGAGCCCAGCCGCATGGCGCGGGCGTCGAGCGTGAGGCCGGCGAGCGCTCCGGTCTGCGACACCTCGGCGGTGACGCGTCCCTGCGCCGCCTCGCCGCGTCCGCGGATCGCGGCGATCCGTCCCTGGAGCTGTTCCAGCTCCGTGATCTCTCCCTGGAACTGGTTCAGCAGCCTGTCGAGCTCCTCGTCGCCGCTTCCGCGCAGCGCCTCGAAGGGGGAAGTCATAGCGCTCCCGGACGTCGGGACGGTAGGACGGCGCGAATGTCGGGAATGTCGGTCATCACCCTCCCCAACGTATCGCACGTCGCGATCAAGAAACACTACTGGTAGGTAAACTAGGTTTACGCCATCACGGTAAAGGGCTCTCCACTCGGGTCGACGCGATGGGTCCCAAGCTGTGGGTGACGTTTCAAAATCGCCTCGTAGCAGTCACGACTGGGCGATACCACACAGTATTTACATGGTCACAAATCATGGTTCTCCCTGATCTTCGGTACGGATCAGGAGAAGCTACGCGTGCTCAGTGCGGGTAGTGCGGCAGGGGCAGTCGCACGTCGGCGATGCGACCGGTGGCGCGCTTGGCGAGTAGGGGAAGCGAGAGCAGGCTGGCCAGGGTGTCTTGCAGGTGGCGGCCGAGCGGCGTCTTGGGGATGACCCAGCGGGTGGAGCGGCGTACCTTGTCCTGCTGGGCGGCGATGAAGGGCTGCAGGCGGGCCTGGTAGGCGGGGAAGGCGGTGGTGTGGTCGCCGCCGGCGGCGTGCAGTTCTCCGGCCAGCACGTAGGCGGCGGCCATGCCGAACGCCGAACCCTGCCCGGAGACAAGGGAGGGGCAGGCGGCGGCGTCGCCGGCCAGGGCCACACGGCCGTGGTGCCAGGCGGGCATGCGGGTCTGGGCCACCAGGTCGAAGTACAGATCGTCGCTGTCGCGCATCGCGTCCAGGATCTTGGGGACCTGCCAGCCGGCGTCGGCGTAGGCGGCACGGACCAGGTCGCGGTGGCGGGCGGTGTCGCGGGGCTGGAAGCGCGGTGCGGGCGAGGCAGCGAAGATCATGGAGAACGCGGTCCGGCCGTCGTCCAGGCCGTAGCACCAGGTCTGCCGGCCGGGTTCGAGGTAGCCGAGGTAGACGCCTTTGCTGCTGTCGGGGTAGTCATCCACGATGAACGCGGCCACGCAGTAGCCGAGGTAACGGAGGAACGGCTGCTCGTCGCCGAACACCAGCCGCCGGGTGCTGGAGTGCAGCCCGTCGCAGCCGATGACCAGGTCGAAGCGGCGGCTGCCGGAGCACGCGAAGTCGACCTCGACGCCGTCGTCGTCCTGCCGCAGGGCCAGGATCCGGTCGTCGAAGACGGTCTCCACGCGGTCCTCCAGCGCCTGGTAGATCACCTTGGCCAGGTCGCTGCGGGCTATCGTCAGGTACCGGTCGCTGGAGGCACCGAGAGTGCGGCGCATGTCGATGCGCTGCTTGACGCGGCCGTCCTGGCCGATCAGGTGCGTCTCATCGACGCGTATGGCGTGCCGGGACAGCTCGGGCAGCAGATCCATGCGCTGGGCGACGTCGTAGCCGGCGCCGGAGAAGTCCAGGAGGTAGCCGCCGGTGCGCAGGGCTGGCGCGCGTTCGACCAGAGTGGGGCGAAAGCCGTAGGCGGCCAGCCAGTAGGCCAGGGTGGGGCCGACGACGCCGGCGCCGCAGATGAGAATGTCGCGGTTGTTCACGGGGTTGTCTCACTCTCGAGGTGGGGGTCGTGCGTGATCGCGGCGAGCAGGAACGCGACGACCTGGTCCCGCGTCCGGTCCCGGGCGGGCTCAGCGCCGGTCAGCTGCTGCTGCAGGGCCAGGGCCGAAGGTGCCGACCAGCACATCTGCAGGGCCAGGACGGCAACCAGGCCGACATCGAGATCCGGCCGGACGGTGCCCGCCCGGTGTGCGGCGGCCAGCACGGCGGTCAACCGGGCCAGGTCGTCGGTGTCGAAGCGGCCTGCGATCTTGGCGTAGGTCTGCCAGCCTTCGGCCTGCTCCCAGCACAGCATCCGCGCCGTCTGGGGGTGCGCCAGCATGTGATCGACCAGCGCGCCCAGCACCGATCGCAGCAGCGCCGCCAGCCGCGTCCGGTCCGACGCAGCCCTCTCAAGCTCACCGGCGGGTGGCAGGACCCGGCTGCCGAGCTCGGCCACGTCCCGGTCCATGCGCTGCAGCACCTCGGTGTACAGACCGAGCTTGTCGCCGAAGTAGCGGAAGATCAGGGCCTTGTTACAGCCGGACGCCTCGGCGATCAGGTCGATGCGGGCGCCGTCGAAGCCGTGCTCGGCGAACTCCTGCGCCGCCGCCACCACGATCGCCTGCCGGGTCGCGGCCGCGTCGCGAGGCCGCTTCGAAGTCGTCATGATCTCTCCCTGAAATCGCCACGTTTGCAACTAACTAGTTACTTGCATCGTGGGCGGTCTGTCAAACCGCCAGGGCAGATCGAAAAACGATTGATTGTGATGGTGGCCGGCCACGCCTGCTACCCCGCACCCGCTCGCCCCTGTCGGCGAGACCGCCAAGGCGAACCTGGACGGCTGCTGCCAGAGCGGCACCGCCGCCCCCGCCCTCCCCGCCGCCATCAGCATCGACACGACGATCATGAGGCGTCATGATCGTCCGGATGCCTGAGCGGGTGCGCGCCGCCTACCAGACCTGTCTGCCGCGCTGAGCGCCCTTAGCCGACCGGCTCAGCTGACCGCGGCCGCCTCGCCAGGTCGGCAGGGGGCGGGCGCCGACCGCGACGTCGTAGGCGGCCGTCGCCCCGAGACGGGTCGAGTCCAGGGTGGGCAGCGGGGAGACGTCCGGTGTCACCAGGAGCGGGATCTCCGTGCACACCAGGGCGACGGCGTCGCAGCCGCGCGCGGCGAGCCCGTCGATGACGCGGACGTACTCCCGGCGGGAGCTCTCGGTGAAAACGCCGTTCACCAGCTCGTCAAAGATGATCTTGTTGATCATATGCCGGTCGGCGGGCTCCGGGAGCTCGGCGGCGATGCCCCGGTCGGCGAAGGCGCGCGGGTAGAGGGGGCCGTCCATGGTGTACCTGGTGCCGAGCACGCCGACGCGGGTGCGGCCGTCGCGCGCCGCCTGATCCGCGACCACCTCGGGCAGGTGCAGGCCCGGGAGGGCGAGGTCGGGCCCCGGGCGTTCGAGGGCGAGGTGGGCGGTGTTGTCGGGGCAGACGAAGAAGTCGGCGCCCGCGCGGGCGAGGCGATCCACGCTGACCGCCAGCGTCGCCCGTACCGTGTCGTGGTCGCCCGCGTCCCAGGCGGGCATGCTGCGGCCGAAGGCGATGTAGTCGAGCGTCACGTCGGGGTGGTCGTGGCGGCCGAGCCTGCGGAAACCCTCCTGACAGTAGGTCAGGAAGCAGAGCGCCGCGCCCTCCGTGCTGTGGGCGAGAATGCCGAGGTGGCGCATGGTGGTTCAGCCCTCCAGGGGTCGGCCGGACTGTCAACCCCACACCCGCCCCGCCGGTGACGCAAGTCATCCGATGAGTTCGCGGAAAGACCCCCCATCTAGCCGAAGAAGCCTTGACCCGCGATCACTGCTGGTGTATTCGTCGGATGTCTGAAGAGATCAGCCTTGTTGGCACCAACCCCCCAGTCAGCCCAACGAGAGAGCGATCGCCATGCAGCGCCGCACCCCCTCCAGAGCCCTCTCCGTCTGCGTCGCCTTACTTCTCGCCCTGACCGCGTCCCTGACCGCGACCGTCGCCACCGCCCCGCCCGCCGGCGCCGAGGTCGAACACCCGCGACAGCAGTGGCTGCGCAACTCCACGGCCGGCCTGTTCCTGCACTGGGGCATGTTCACCGCACCCAAACACCTCGACTGCGCCGCCTGGGAGCGGGATGTCACCGCGGGCGGCTGGACCCCCGACTACTGGGTGGACGAGGCCCGCAAGCTCGGCGCGTCCTACATCGTGCTGGCGACCTTCCACAGCAGGCTCGGCTACGCGCGCCCGTGGCCGTCGAAAATCCCCGGCAGCTGCGCCACCCAGCGCGACCTGCTCGGCGAGCTGGTCAAGGCCGGGAAGGCGAAGGACGTGCGGGTCATCCTCTACATGACGGACGACCCGCAGTGGCACAAGGAGCAGGGCGTGGAGACGCTCGACTCCGCCGCCTACTCGGCGTACAAGGGCCGGCAGGTGGACCTCACCACCAGGAACGGGTTCGGCCAGTTCAGCTACGACCTGTTCTTCGAGGTCATGGAGGACTACCCGGACCTGGCCGGGTTCTGGATCGACAACGACAACGAGTACTGGGAGCAGAACCAGCTCTACGAGCAGATCCGGGACAAGCGCCCGTCCTGGTTGCTGAGCAACAACAACGAGGACACCCCGATCATGGACACGGTCAGCAACGAGCAGAAGACCGGCATGACGCCGTCCTACGACTACCCGCAGGCGGCGTTCACGCCGATGCCGCGCCTGACCGAGGCCGACTACAAGCTGCCGACCACCGGCGACTGGTGGTACGACGGCGGCAGCCACCCGGTCGACTTCCGGCTGAGCACGGGCCGGTACGTCACGAACGCGGGCTCGTCCATGAAGTCGCTGATGGCGGAGACGCCGATGGTGAACGGCCGGTTCCCGCCGCAGCAGGAGCAGTTCAACGACTTCATGGCCGGGTGGGTGCCGCCGATCCGGTCGTCGCTGCAGGGCACCGAGGGCGGCGGCTACATGTACGGCGGCATGCAGCCGGGTTTCTGGAACGACGGCGCGCACGGGGTGGTCACCGTGGAGCGGGGCGCGAAGGTCCAGTACGTGCACGTGGTCACGAGGCCGCGGACGGATCTGGTGCGGCTGCGCGACAACGGCTACCACGTGACGAAGGTGACGGACCTGCGCACGGGCGAGCGGATGCGGTTCTCCCAGTCCGGCGGCTACCTGACGATCCTCGGCGTCACGAAATGGGACGCCTACGACACCGTGTTCAAGGTCGAGACGTCCGGCCGGCAGCACTTCTACGACCAGTCCACGCTCAAGGCGACCGCGTCGTCCTCCCTCGCGGGCCATCCGGCGAGCGCGCTGGTCGACGGCGGCTTCCAGGACTACTGGGACGCCGGCGCCAAGCTGCCCGTCTCGCTGACGCTGGACCTCGGCAAGCCCAGGAAGGCCGCCTACCTCGCGGTCAACCAGCGCGAGTGGTCGCCGACGTACGCGCGGGAGACGTTCGGCCGTCCCGAGGACTCGGCGCGGATCAAGGACTACCGGGTCTACGTGAGCGACGACGGCGAGCGGTGGGGCGAGCCGGTGCGTACGGGCGCGATGCGCAGCGCGCGCGGTGTGCAGTTCGTAGACCTGGGCGAGCAGCGGGCCCGGTACGTGAAGCTGGAGGTGCTGAACACGTGGGGCGGCCCGCAGGCGCCCCGCTTCTACCAGGAACTCCAGATCGACGAGATCGGGGTGGCGTCGGGCTACCCGGTGTCGCTCGGGACGGCCACGCCGCTGGAGGCCGAGCGGCAGTCCAGGAGCGGCTCGGCCCGCCTGGACCTGTGCGCGGCGTGCTCCGGCCTGACCCGGGTGACGGGGCTCGGCGGCGGCGCGCGCAACGCGGTCACCTACCGCGAGGTCACGGTGGCGGAGGCCGGGACGTACCGGCTCGAACTCGACCACACCGCGGGCTCGGCCACGTCCCTGTCGGTGAGCGTCAACGGCGCGACGCCGGTGGAGGTGCCCATCACCGGCGACAACCCGGACGTTCCGGCCGCCACGGCCGTGAGCGTGCCGCTGCTCGCGGGCGCCAACACGATCACGCTGTCCAGCACGGCCGAGCGCGGCCCGGGGCTCGACCGGATCGCCGTCGCGCCGCTGCCGCCGGCGTCGGACGTCCCGAGGACGACGATGACCGTGGACCCGTCGGGGCTGCAGTGGGTGGGCCCCGGCCAGCAGTCGCTCAAGGTGTCGGCGAAGCTGCGGCTCGACGTCGACGACGCGCTCGACCAGGTCAACCTGGCCCCCGTGGCCCCGGCGGGCTGGACGGTCGAGGGCCCTGCCGCGACGGCGGCCACGCTGCGGCTCGGGCAGACGCTGGAGGGCTCCTGGACTCTCACCTCGCCTCCCGGCCGGGACGCCGGCCCGGCGGACATCCCGATCACCGCGTCGTTCCAGGTGCTGGGACGGCCCAACCAGGTCACCAGGCAGTTCCGGGTGCGGACGCGCCCTGCCGACCGGGTGTTCGTCCGCGAGGCCGAGGACTCGCGCAACCGGCTCGGCAGCTCGGGCATCACGAACTGCTCACCGTGCTCGGGCGGGCAGAAGGTGCGCAACCTGGGCGGCAGCCCCGACGCGTCCGTGCTGTTCGAGAACGTCACCGTCGACACGGCCCGCGAGTACACGCTCTTCGTCGACTTCACCGTCAACGGCGACCGCTCGTTCTTCGTGACCGTCAACGACGGCGCGCCGGTCGAGGTGAAGGTGAGCGGCGTCGGCAACAACACCCCGTACACGACGTCCGTCCCGGTCACGCTGCGGGCGGGGGCCAACACGATCAAGATCCACAACGACACGGCGGCCGCACCCGACCTGGACCGGCTGTCGCTGGGCTGATCTGCCGAAGGAGCACGATGCGTCAGGACCCCTCCCTCGTGAGCCGTCGCGCGCTGATCGGCGGCGCCGCAGGCGCCGCGGTGACCAGCACAGTGACCAGCGCAGTGACCGGCGCGGTGACCAGCGTGGCCGCGTCGTCGTTCGTGGCGCCCCCCGCCGGAGCGACCGTCAGGAACCGGGACCAGGACACCTCGGCGGCGCTGCTCGACCAGTGGGCGCAGGCGGAGGGGGCGCACCCGCTGGTGCCCGACATCGCGCGGGCGGGCTACCGCCTCGGGTCCGGCCTGCCGAGGCCCCGCGTGGTGGCCAGGGTGACCGACTTCGGCGCCCGCGCCGACGGGACGACCGACTGCGCCGCCGCCTTCAACGCCGCGCTGCGCTCGGTGGGCGAGCGTGGCGGGGGCGTCGTGCTGGTGCCTCGCGGCACCTACCGGCTGTCGTCGCCGGTCTTCGTGCACTGGTCGAACGTGGTCCTGCGGGGCGCGGGACGCGACGCCACCGTCCTGCACTTCACCAGGACGCTGGACGACGGCTACCGCCAGGCCCGGCAGTCCAACGGCAACAGCCGCTGGTCATGGACCGGCGGCCAGATCTGGTTCGTCGCGGCCGAGCGGCGGGCCAGGTCGGAGGCCGAGGACTTCGCCGGCACCGAGGGCTGGCTGCTCGGCGACACGCTGACGACGGCCGGCGCCGCCTCCCGCGGCCAGCGAACGCTGTCGGTCTCCGACACGAGCAGGCTGCGCGCGGGCGACATGGTGGTCCTGGAGTGCGACAACCCGCCGGACGCGACCCTGCTGATGCACCTCGCCGGGGACGTCGCGGGCACCAGGGCGTACGACTGGCCGAAGCGGGCCCCGCAGCTCGTAACCGGGTCCGGCGGGCAGTACGTGCAGTACTCGACGCTCCAGTGGCCCGTCCGCGTGGAGGCCGTGCTGGGGCCCCAGCTGGTCAGGCTGGCCCAGCCGCTCAGGTACGACCTGCGTCCGGGCTGGCCGGCGCGGCTCAGGGCCGTCGGCCCGACCGTCCACGACAGCGGCGTCGAGGAGCTGACGGTCCGCAACGAGCTGGTGGCGATGACCGCGCACAACAAGCATCCCGGCTCGAACGGCGTGTGCTTCCAGGCGGTGCACGACTGCTGGGCCAGGGACGTCCGGGTGGAGAACTGCGACCTCGGCTTCGGTTTCACCACGGCCAAATCCAACACGCTCAGCCGGGTCGCCGTCGGCGGCCGGTCGGCGCACCACAGCTTCGCCTGCCGGATGCAGTCGCACGACAACCTCGTGGACGACTTCGAGATCGAGGCGTTCACCGTGCCGGTGCCGTCGGGGGCCGTGCACCACGGGCTCAACCTGGAGGGGCTGTCGTCGGGCAACGTGTGGCGGCGCGGGCGGATGGCCGAGGGCACCTTCGACACGCACCGGGCGCTGCCGTTCGAGAACGCGCGGACGAACATCACCCTGGTCAACAACGGCCGTGTGGGCGGCTCCGCCGCCTCCGGCCCGCTGTTCGGGGCGCGGATCGCGCACTGGAACGTCAGGATCACCAGCGGCAGCCCGTACGCCGTGACGGTCGCGGACGTGGCTCCGCGCAGTGTGACGGTCGGCGTCCAGGGCGTCAACGGGACGGTCAGCGAGCTGACGCCGGACTTCTCCGGCGACCTGGAGAGCCTCATCGCCGACACCGGGGCCCGCCCTCAGGTCACCGACCTGTACGCGGCCCAGCGCGCCCGGCTCCACCTCGAAGGAGCCGACGAGTGACCCCTTTTCGCCCATGCCGCCCTAAGTGGCAATGGCCTGACATTTACAGATTCAACGGTCTTCCTGCTCTATGCCCGACGGTGACGCGCAACCCCGCCCGGGAACCGAGGGACATCTGCCGATTCAACTGCTCTCCCTCCACCGATCACGGACGTCGGGCCGGGACTCCTCCGCGCGGGGCTTCGCGTCGTCCGCTCCCGGCTGCCGTTCGAGCAGGCACGTGAAACGGAATCCAGCACTATTGCCCACTTGGTGATACGCACGGAATAAACCCGAGTAAACGCCGCGAATGCGGCACAACACGGTTTTCGCCGCGAAATTTATCGACGTCGGATGGCACAGCCGATGAACGGCCGCTCTCGCCGGAATGAAACCGCAGGAAAGCGGGCTCTCTCCCGAAGGGAATGTCGAGCCCGCTACCTGCTCACGCCGTCACGGGTGGCCGGTGTTTGAGCCTGATCCGCGGGATCCCCCGCTGCGCCGGTCGCAGCTCGACCCGGCGCGCCGTGTCGGGAACGTGCCTGAGGTCGTGGGTGATGAGGATCGTGGTCCTGCCGGACATGAGCCGCCGCAGCGGCTTCATGATGCGCGCGGCCGTCTCCTCGTCCAGGCCGGTCATCGGCTCGTCGAGGACGAGCACCGGGGCGTCCCGCAGGATCGCCCTGGCGATGGCCAGACGCTGTCGCTGGCCACCGGACAGCAGCCTGCCCCGCTGGCCGATCGGCGTGTCGTACTTCTGCGGCAGCGCGCAGACGAAGTCGTCGATGTCGGCGAGGATCGCCGCTTCGCGGACCTCCTCCAGCGTGGCCTCGGGCCTGCCGTAGGCGATGTTGTCGCGGACGGTGCCCGAGAACAGCAGGCTCTCCTGGTGCAGCACGGTGATGTTCGCGCGCAGCGACTCCCGCGTCAGGCCGCGGATGTCCTGGCCGTCCAGCAGGACGGCGCCGGTGGTCGGGTCGTAGAACCGGAGCAGGAGCTTGGCGAGCGTCGACTTGCCGACGCCGCTCGGGCCCGTGCACACGACCAGTTCACCCGGCTCGACGGTGAACGACACCCTCTGCAGTGTCGGCCATCTGCGGTTCGGATAGGTGAAGCCGACCTGGGCGAACTCGACGCGTCCGCTGCTGCGTCCGGCCAGCGGCACGGCGTCGGGACGGTCCTTCACGGCGGGCTCGGCCCGCAGGACCTCCATCACGCGGTCGGATCCCGCCGCCGCCTGGGACACGGTGAGCGCGAGCTCTCCCAGGCTCTGCACGGACGGGTAGAGGTAGGCGAGGTAGGCGGCGAAGGCGAGCAGGCCACCGAGAGTGAGGCGGTCCTGCGCTATCTCCCAGGCGCCGAAGCCCAGGATGACGATCAGGCAGACGGTCTCCAGGATCTGCACGGCCGGGCTGTACATGCCCGCCAGCCACGCCTGGGTCAGGTTGGCGCGCAACCAGTTGCGGCCCTCCCTGTGCAGATGCCGACCCTCCGCCTGCTGGCGGTTGTAGGCCTGGACGAGGGACTGGTTGGCCAGGCCCTCCTCGATGACGCTGTTCATGCTGCCGTTGCTGAAGCGCTCCCTGGCGGCGGCCGTCCTGAATCTGGAGGCGAAGAACTTCGACACGAGCAGGAACAGCGGGACCAACGCCATGGTCACCAGGGCGAGGTCCCAGCGAATGTAGAAGGCGGCTCCGGCGAAGAACACCACGCTGGCGACGGTCGTCAGCGCCTTGACCAGCCCCGAGCCGACGAGTTGCTCGATGGCCTCGATGTCGTCGGTGAGCCTGGCCATCAGGTCACCGAGGCGCCGGTTGTCGAAGAAGTCGGGCGTCAACGTCTCGAGATGAGCGAAGACGCGGTCGCGTAGCCGGAGCAGGAAGCGTTCCGCGCCGAGCGCCGTGGCGTAGGCGCCGCCGAACGAGACCACTCCCGCGAGGGTCGCGAGACCGAGCCAGGCCAGGGCCGGCGTCCAGAACGCGCCGAGGTCCCGCTTGGCGAGGACCTCGTCGGTGATGCGCCCGAACAGGGCGATCGCGGCGACTTCACACAGAGCCGCCACGACCGCGAGCACCACTCCGGTCGCGAAGAGCCAGCGGAGTCCGCGCGTTCCCGGCCAGAATTCGCTGAACGTCTTGCGGACGGAGACCGCCGGCGCGAGCGCAGGCCGGTCTCCGGGGTCAGTGAACGAGAGCCGATGGGTGACCCGCCGGCTCTCGTTCGACCTTTCTACCACCACCACCGCCACCGGCGGAATCCGCAGCCGCCCCATCGGCGACAACCGCCACCGCAGCCGCCCCATCGACGGCGACAGCCGCCGCCGCAGCGGCCGCGGCCGCAACCCCATGTCGAGAAACCGGCTGAGGCGAATGGAGTAACCATTGCTTCCCTCCTCATGCGCGACTTTCGTACAAAAGGGACGCTAGCACCCATTCCGCCATAAATCAGCGAATACCGCCGAGGTTGGATGAGACTTGACGCGACGCGCCACGCCGTCGATGGAGCCGTCATTGCCGGTAAATGCGACGTAAAGCACCGTCGATGCCGCCGTTGCGCTATTCGTCATCAATGAAAGGGACGAAAAGCCGGACTCAACACGGCCCCCACCCCGCCCCCAAATGACTACTGTCCGCATTTGAATGGATACATTCCGCTACATAATAGAACTCCAGGCGAATACCTCCGCCCTTGACAATTATTTTTGTCGGTGGGAGAGTCGAGCCCACACCGACAAGGAGGAACGTCATGAGCACCGTCACTTCCACGGACGGCACCACGATCGCCTATGACCGGGTGGGCCAGGGCCCCGCGGTGGTCCTCGTCGACGGGGCGCTCTGCCACCGGGCCTCCGGGCCGAACACGCCGCTGGCCCAGGCGCTGTCGCGGCACTTCACCGTCTACACCTACGACCGCCGGGGGCGCGGGGAGAGCGGCGACACCGCACCGTTCGCCCCGCAACGCGAGATCGAGGACCTCGCCGCCGTGGTGGAGGAGGCCGGCGCGCCCGTGTGCCTGTACGGCATCTCGTCGGGCGCGGCCCTGGCCCTGGACGCGGTCGAGAGCGGCGTGCCCGTCGAGAAGCTCGCCGTCTACGAGCCGCCGTTCGTGCTCGACGGCACCCGCCCGCCGATCCCCGCCGACTACACCGAGCAGCTCGGCAGGCTGGTCGCCGAAGGCCGGCGCGCCGACGCGGTGCGCTACTTCATGCGCAGGGGCGTCGGCCTGCCCGGCGTCGTGGTGGCCATGATGCGCCTCATGCCCGCCTGGTCGGGCCTCAAGGCCGTCGCGCACACGCTGCCGTACGACGCCGCGTTCGTCGCCCGGTACGAGCGCGGCACCCCGATCCCGGCCGGCACGTGGTCCTCGGTCAAGGTGCCCACGCTCGCCGTCAGCGGCGGCAAGAGCCCGGCCTGGATGCGCAACGGCGTCAGGAGCCTGGCCGAGGTCCTGCCCGACGCCGAGCACCACACGCTGGAAGGCCAGACGCACATCGTCAAGCCCGAGGCCCTGGTCCCCGTCCTGGAGGCGTTCTTCCGTTGAGCCGCACCAGGCCCGTTGAGACGCGGCAGGCCCGCGCCGCATACTCGCCGTCGCCTACTCGGGGCCGCCCTCGTGCATGAGGGGGCCGCACTTCAACGGGGGCGTAGCGGGCGTCCTCGACGTCCGCGCCGGAAGAAGTCCGGCTGAGCCCGTTCTCACCAGGTGACAGGAAGCGCCAGCAGGCCCGCGGTCAGCGCGTCGGTGCGCACCTTGAGCTCCTCGACGGGCACCGCCAGTCGCATCTCCGGGAAACGCGGGATGAGCTGCGTGAACACCGACTGGAGCTCCATCCGGGCCAGCGGCGCGCCGATGCAGTAACGCGGGCCGTGGCCGAAGCCCATGTGCGGAGTGGGTCCCCTGGTGACGTCGAAGCGGTCGGGGTCGGCGAACTCCTTCGCGTCGTGGTTGGCCGAGCCGGTGTCGAGCATGACCAGCTCCCCCGCCCGCACCGTGACATCGCCGATCTCCATGTCGACGCGGGCGTACCGGGTGATGCCGCCGCTCCCGCTCAGGCCGGGCACCCGCATGATCTCCTCGACCGCGCTGGGGATCAGGCCGGGGTCCGCCAGCAGGGCCTCCCACTGGTCGTGCCCCGCCAGCAGGAACATCGCGCCCAGGCCGATCTGTACGACCGTGGTCTCGTGCCCGGCGAACAGCAGGTTCATGGCCATCCTGGCGATCTCGTCGTCGTCTTCGGCCTCGGGCATCGCGGCCATGCGGGAGATCACGTCGTCGCCCGGCTCACGCCGTTTGCGCTCCACCAGGCTCTTGCCGTACTGGTACAGCTCGGCGAGGCCCTCCATGGAGCGCTCCTGGTCGCGGGTGTTGCCCACCGCCTCCGACCAGGCGCGGAACTGCTTCCTGTCCTCGTAAGGGACGCCGAGCAGCTCGCAGATGACCAGGATCGGCAGCGGCAGCGCGAGCGCCTGGTGGAGGTCCGCGGGCGGCCCCTGGTCCTCCAGGTCGTCCAGGAGGACGGTGGTGAGCTCCTCGACACGGGGACGGAACGCGCGCATGCGCTTGGGCGAGAAGTGCGGCTGGAGCAGCGACCGCATCCTGGTGTGGTCGACGTCCTCGGTGTCGTACTCGCCGGTGGGGCCGCCGGCCAGCGCGGAGTTGCCGGTCCTGGCGGCGTTCTCGGGGTCGGGGTGCGAGCGTCCGAGGCGGTCGTCGGAGAGCAGGGCGCGCACTTCCTCGTAACCGGTGACGAGCCAGCCGTCGTGGCCCACCTGGGTCCTGACGCGGTGCACGGGCCCTTCGGCCTGCAGTTCCTTCAGCAGCGGCGCCGGCCGCAGCAGGTCCGTCCGCGCGAAGGGAAGGTTGTTTACTCGCATATAAACAACGCTAAATGTATATTTCGGAGTTAACAAGAGGAGGGCCGCATGGAGACTGTCCGGCTGCCACGAGCGGCGCGGCGGGAGCAGATCCTCGACGCCGCCACCAGGGCCTTCGCCCGCAGCGGCTTCACCGCGACCGGCCTCGAGGACGTGGCGGCCGAGGCCGGCATCAGCCGGGTGATCCTGTACCGCCACTTCGACTCCAAGACCGACCTCTATCGCGCGGTGCTCGACCGTGCCGCGGCCAGGCTGCGCGCGCAGGGCGAGGCCGACGAGTACGGCAGGAGCACGATCCCCACGCTGGTGCGCTCGGCCGCCGCCGACCCCGACGGGTTCCGGCTGCTGTTCCGCTACGCGGCGCGGGAGCCGGAGTTCCGCGACCTCGTCGACGCCTTCGCCGCCGAGTCGATCGAGATCGGCCGTCGGCAGCTGGCACCAAGGATCACCGACCCGGTCTGGGCCGGCTGGGCGGCTCGCCTGACGTTCACGGTGACCGTCGAGGGGGTCATCGCATGGCTCGACGCCGGACGGCCCGACCCTGACAGCGCCGCCGAGCGCATCTCGCGGGCCGTCCGCGGCATCATCGAGGCCGCCTCCTAGACCAGCGCCTTGTCGAGCCAGCTCTGCCAGGCCCGCTCGAACGCCTCGCCGTCGATGTCGGTGTAGGCGTGGTGCTCGACGACGACGTTGTCCTGGGCGTGGACGAACATGTACAGGCCGTCGTCCGTGCGGACGCCGACGAACTCGCCCGGCCTGGCGACCCAGTCGACGACACCGTCCTGCGGGGCGAGGCCCTCGACGCTGATCGTGACCTTGTCGCCCTGACGGATCTCGCCGGTCAGGCCGAGCGCGGTGGCCAACGCGGGCCAGGCGCGCTCGGCCGGCACCTGCGGCTTGAACAGGAACATGTTGTGGGTGGACAACCTGCTGGGGAAGTGCTCGACGTAGGCGGTGAGCTTGAGCAGGTACTGCAGGTCGCCGACCTTGAGCGCGTCGTGCTCGGCCTCCCAGTCGCCGCCGAGGAAGCCGCTGTGGACGAAGCGCAGCACGGTGCTGCCGGACTCGCGCCCCTCGATCAGGTACTCGAAGGCCATGAACGTGCCGTCCTCGTTCATGTCACCGCGGTAGGCGAGATGCTTGCCGGGTTCCCAGGCCGTGACCGTCGAGCCGGAGGGGGCCTCGCCGGGGAAGGTGTGTGAGCCCCTGCCGCCCTCGCGGGGCTCCAGCTCGGTGTGGCCCATGAACCACGAGTCGATTCCCGGCCCTTCGGAGATCGCCTTCCAGACCGCCTCAGGTGTGGCGTTGATCGTCACTTCGTGACGTACCTCGAACTCGTGTGGCATGACCGCCTCCATGTGCTGCCCTCTGTTGCGTGACCGACGATTCCACCGACAATATCTGTTGTCAAGCTCCTCCGGATTGTCGGCGAACGCATGTCCGGCCGAGCCGGATCGCCCCTGCGGGCGAGGGGTCATTCTTACGAGGGAGGCGAGAGATCGCCTGCTCCGGCGATCCCGTCGCGGCCGGAAAACCCGAGGATTGGGACGTACCCACCCTTCGAGGAGAACTCATGAAGTACCGCGCCGTCTTCGTCGCCGCCCCTCTGCTGGTCACGGCCTACGGAGCGCTCAGGATCGTCGACGGGCTCGACGGCAGCCGGGGCCCCGGCCCCGCCTGGACGGCCGGACACCTGGCCTTCCTCGCCGCCCTCGTCCTCTTTGTCCCGATATTTTGGGAAATGAGGCGCATGCTGGGACGTTCGGCGCCGGCCACTGCCGCCGTGGCGGTGGGGCTGGCCGGGATCGGCTGCGCGTTCGCGCAGTTCTCCATCGACGTCGTCGTCGGGTTCATGGCCGCCGACCACGACGCCATGACACCGCTGTTCGAGCAGGTGAAGTCCGTGCCGGGCGTGTCGGTGGCCGTCTACACCGCCGGGCCGATCCTGTTCTACCTGGCCCTGGCCGCCCTGGTCGCGGCGCTCGCCGTGCGGCGGCAGGTGGCCGCCTGGGTGCCGGTGGCCGTGCTGCTCTCGGTGCTGCTGCCGCTCGCGAGCCTGGACCTCATGCCGCTGGGCGGGCTCCTCATGTTCGCCGCCTTCCTGCCCCTGGCCCGCCAGGGGTCCTCGACGGGCCGGCACGCCTCCGTTCATGCATAAGGGCACAAATACGGAAAGATGGGGCAACGTGCCTGACCTGCCGCTTGTCGCCGTGTTGCGGAGAAGAGCGCGAGCGCTCCCTCCCCTGCTGGTGGACGGGGCGCTCGCCGCGCTGGTCGCGATCATCCAGCTCTGGCCGCTGCTGTCGCGCGAGAACCCCACGGGCATCCCCTGGGACTGGTGGGGGTACGTGGCCGCCGTCCTCGCGTCGGCGCCGCTGGTGTGGCGGCGCCGGGCGCCGGTGGTCGTGCTGATGGCCAGCCTCTGCGCCGGCGCGCTGTACGACCTCGCCGACCACGTCGCCGACCAGCCCATCTGGTACGGCTCGCTGATCGCGTTCTACACGGTCGCCGCCAACCGCCCCCGCTGGATCAGCACCATCCTGCTCGTCGTGACGATCGGTGGCGGACTCCTGGTCGCGGGCTCGTCCGCGACCGTCCTGCGCGGCAGCGTGCTCTTCTTCGCCGTGTACGCCATCGGCAGGGCGACGGCCACGTCCAGAGCGCACGCCGCCGCGCTGAAGGAGCGAGCCGCGCAGTTGGAGAGGGAGCGCCAGATGGAAGCCGAACGCGCCGCCGAGCGCGAGCGGGCCAGGATCGCCCGCGACATGCACGACATCCTCGCGCACGCGGTCAGCCTGATGGTGGTGCAGGCCGAGGCGGGTCCGGTGGTGGTCAGGAGCAACCCGGCCAGGGCCGAGGCCGCCTTCGACGCCATCGCCGCCGCCGGACGCGACGCGATGACGCAGCTGCGGCGGATGCTCGGGGTGCTCAAGGAGGACGAGGCCCCCCGCGCCCCGCAGCCCACCATCGACGATCTGGCCGCGCTGGCCGGCCACGTCTCGGGCGCGGGGCTGGAGGTCGGCTACACCGTCGAGGGCGAGCCGCGCCCGCTCGCGCCTGACTGCGCGGTCGCCGCCTACCGGGTGGCGCAGGAGGCGCTCACCAACATCGTCAAGCACGCCGGCGCCGCCCGCGCGGACATCCGGCTCACCTGGGAGGACGACAGCCTCGTGATCGACATCACCGACGACGGACGTGGGGCGTCCCGCGACCTGCCCTCCGGTGGGCACGGCCTGATCGGGATCCGCGAGCGCGCCGCCGCCTGCGGAGGCACCGCGACGGCGGGGCCCCGCGCCGACGGGCCCGGATTCGCCGTGTCGGCCCGACTCCCGCTGGCACGCGCATGACGGCCGTCCGCGTCGTCGTGGCCGACGACCAGGAACTGGTCAGGGGCGGGTTCGCGATGATCCTCGACGCCCAGCCCGACATCGACGTGGTGGCGGAGGCGGGCGACGGCCTGGAGGCGGTCGCGGCGGTGCGCGAGCACCAGCCGGACGTCCTGCTGCTCGACATCCGGATGCCGAGGATGGACGGCATCGAGGCCGCCAGGGTCGTCTGCGCGGAAACCGGCTGCCGGGTGCTCATGCTGACCACGTTCGACCTGGACGACTACGTCTACGACGCGCTGCGGGCGGGTGCGAGCGGCTTCCTGCTCAAGGACGTCCGCAGGGACGACCTGGTCAACGCGGTACGGGTGGTCGCGGCGGGCGAGTCGCTGCTGGCTCCGACGGTCACCAGGCGGCTCATCTCCGAGTTCACCTCGCGTCCCGTCGCCCGTCCCAGCGGCGCGCTGGACGTCCTGACCGCCAGAGAGCGTGAGACGCTGCAGCTCATCGCGCGTGGCCTGTCCAACGCGGAGATCGCCGAGACCCTGGTGGTCAGCGAGCACACCGTGAAGACGCACGTCAGCAACCTGCTGGCCAAGCTCGGGCTGCGGGACAGGGTGCAGGCGGTCATCGCCGCCTATGAGTCAGGACTGACCGTTCCGGGGGCGTAAGACCAGCTCAGAAGGGTAGACGGGCATCATGACGGCGACGTCGGCGTGGATCGACGGCTACGTCCGGGCGTGGAACTCCAACGACCCGGACGACATCGCCGCGCTGTTCAGCGACGACGCCGTCTACTACACCGAGCCGTACAGCTCGCCGTGGCACGGCCGGGAAGAGATCGTCTCCAACTGGCTGGCCCGCAAGGACCAGCCCGGCGAGGCCACGTTCACCTGGCGCCCGGTGAGCGTGGCCGACGATCTCAGCGTTATCCAGGGTGTCACCACTTATCCCGACAAGACGTTCAGTAACCTGTGGGTCATCCGGTTCGGCCCCGACGGACGCTGCCGTGAGTTCACCGAATGGTGGATGGAGCATGAGTCCAGGTGATGCAATGGCCCGAGCCGCCAACACCCGAGGAGAACCGTTGAGAGACAACCTCGACCTCGCCACGAGCGCGCAGGAACTCGCCGACGCCGCTCCCGCCGGATCCGTCGACCGCGCGGCGGCGACCTCCGTCGCCATCACACTGGCCACGACGCGTGACGCCGGCCACGCCCGGCAGACCCTCGACGGTCTCGCCCCGGACGAGGTGCGGCAGGCGGCCCTGCGGCTGTTCGAGGAGCTGTCGGCAGGCTAGCCGTCAGAGCGCCATCTCGTACTCGACCTGGTCGATCAGCGTGCCGTCGCCGAAGTCGTGCTGCCTGTTCCCGCCCGACGCGGTGAAGCCGGTCTTGGTGTAGAACCTGCGTGACTGGGACGTGTCGCGCAGGGTCCACAGGTGCGCATGGCGGTAACCGTCCTCGCGGAGGGCTGACAGGGTGGCGGCCATGAGGGTCGCCGCCACGCCGGTGCCCCAGCCTGACGGGTGGTTGTAGAAGCCGAAGATCTCGGCCCAGCCGGGGCGATCGGGCGACGCGCCGAAGTAGGAGAAGGCCAGCGGGTGCCCGTCCTTCGAGGCGAGCAGCACCCTGTCCCGTCCTTGGGCGGCGTGCGCTGTTTCGGCGAGCACCGCGTGCCACTTGGCGCGGCGGTGCGCGAGCGCCTGCGTGAAGAAGTCCGCTCCGAAGAAGGACTTGTAGGCCACGGCCCAGGACTCGGCGTGGATCTCTCCCACCGCCTCGCCGTCGGCCACCGCCGCCCGACGAATCACGAAATCTGACGACATGCCAGCACCCTATGTGTCTAGAACCCGGCCAGACCGAGGCGCATCGCCACGGCGCGGCGGGCACGGGCGGGAGCCCGGTCGTCCTGGTGCAGTTGCAGGGCGTGGTTGAGCGACATGAGCACGCCGAGCAGCTCGAAGACCACCTGGTCAGGGTCGGTGTCGCCGGGCAGGTCGCCCGCGTGTGCGAGCGCGGCGGCGTCGCCCCCGAGGACCTCGCCGCGGTGGTGCTGCACCAGGCGAACCTGCGCATCATCGAGCCGATCGCGCAGAAACTGGGGGTGGTCAACGCGATCGTCGCCAGGGACGTGGTGGAGTCGGGCAACACCTCGGCCGCGAGCGTCCCGCTGGCGCTGGCGAAGCTGCTGAAGCGGGGGGAGGTACGGCAGGGGGCGCCGATGCTCCTCTTCGGCTTCGGCGGCAACCTCTCGTACGCCGGCATGATCGTCCGCTGCCCCTGACGCCTCTCCCCCGCGTTTCAGGTCCGGCCCCCACCCGCACGCGGCCCCCGACTGTGGCCGGCGGGCCGCTCACGCACGCCGACCTTGACTCAGGGGCGGTGGTCGGCGAGGACGGCGCGCATGTCGGCGATCGCACGCAGCGTGCCGCGGACGGTGCCGGTCACCTTGGAGCGGCCGGCCCGCGGAAGGTAGTCGACCTCCGTCTCGGCGATCCGCCAGCCCGCCGCCGCGGCCCGGAGCACCATCTCCAGCGGGTAGCCGAAGCGCCGGTCGGCCAGCCCCAGGTCCGTCAGCGCCGTCCGGCGGCAGGCCCGCATCGGGCCGAGGTCGTGCAGCGGCACCCCGGCCCCTCTGCGCAGCCGCCACGCGAGCACGG